>CASEEB010000020.1 GCA_949286815.1 uncultured Eubacteriales bacterium
TCGCGTTTTTCGTAAATTTATCGTCAACGGGAGCGTGTTTTTCAATATTTTCCTGAACCGGAACCTGCTCCGATTCCACAAACTCGATAACGTTGCTGTCGTTGATTGTAAGAAGCTGTTCAGTGTCCGCAATCTGTTCCGAAATACCGTCCGAAATGTCTTCAGTCAATTCATTCCCGATATTTTCTTCATTTATCTCCGGCAATGCAAAATCCGGTTTCGCGGTATTTTTTTCAATGGAGGTCTTTGGATCGGTTTTGGGCACGACGACCGTACTTTCGGTTTGCGCCTGATTTTCCTCGTTTTTTTCACTTGCCTCGTTTTGCGCAGAATCCGGTCTGGGTTTATTGGCAAACATTATCCGGATAACATTCTCAACCGCTGTACCCTCGTCAAGCTTTCCTTTTACAAGCGGCTGATTCAATATATTGTCCTCCGGCTCAATATCGGATACCGGTTCGTCGGCATCGTCCGGAGCTGTCTCGTTTTGTTTAATCGTTTCGGACATATCCTGTATATTTTCACTTTCTTTGATTTCCCGCTTGTGAATATCCTCGGTTTTTTCAATTACCGTTTTATCCGGAGAATCCACAGTTTCAGGCATTTTATTTTCATCGGGCATGTCCGTTTTTGGAGTATTGTGAGGATTCTTTGGAGTTTTTGGGTCAGATGATGAATCCTTTGATATATTTGATATATCAGTCTCTTTTTTGGTGCCTTCACCGTTTTTATTAACAGGTAAATCAGAATTGCTTACAGTCATTTCATCTCGGTTTTTTTGTTCGGAGTCAGAACGCAAGGGTTTATTCGTTATTTTATTCGCGGAAGTGGAGGAGGGAGCCTTTGCGGTTTTTTTCTCGGTTTTTTTGGCTTTTAAGCCTTCGTTTTTATCCTGATTTGCCTTTTCGTCGGTCTCTTTTTCATCGGCAAAAAAATTCAATAACATTTTCTGAAAATCGTCGTTGCTTTCCTCGTTTCCGGTATTTTCAGATTCGGTATCCGATATGGCGGAATCATCCTGATACGACTTTTTCAGCTGTTCAAGTATTAAGTTCAATTCATTGTTATTTTCCTTTTTTCCCATTGCGTTTCCTTTCCTCAGATGGCTTTATTCATTGAGCGAATATAAGTTTTATAAACCTCTGTTCTGACGAGCGGCCTCACACAGAATAACCGAGGCGGCTGTAGATACGTTAAACGAATTGACTTTTCCGTACATCGGTATGGAGGTTACCGCGTCGCACGCGCTTAAGACGACATTTGAAACACCGTTGCCTTCGCTTCCGAAAACCAAAGCGCAGGGTCCTTTGAAATCGGTCTCGTAGTACGGTTTTCCTCCCGCTTCCGCCGCAAATACCCAGATACCTTTTTCCTTTAAGGAACGTATCGTCGAGGCAATATTGGAGACTTTCGCGACAGCAAGGTGTTCAATAGCCCCCGCGGATGATTTTGATACGGAGGACGTCATTCCAACGGCGCGTCTCTTAGAAATTATAAGACCGTGCGCGCCGGTGCCTTCGGCACACCGTATCAAAGCGCCGAGGTTGTGCGGGTCGGTAATTCCGTCGGCAATCACAATTAATGGGTTTTCGCCTCTCGCCTTCGCAATCTCAAGTATTTCGTCAACGCTGCAATATTCCTTTTCCGACGCCATGGCCACAACGCCCTGATGATGCCCGAATCCGGATATTTCATCGAGCCTGTTTTTGTCGGTCTCCACTACCGGAATTCCTTTTTCCACCGCCTGCGCGACGAGCATTACAATAGAACCCTCTCGCTCTCCCTTCTGAACCAGAAGCTTGTCAATATCCCTGTCAGACTTGAGCAGTTCACGCACAGAGTTTCTTCCTATGACAATACTTGTATCCGAAAGCGCGTCCGATTCATATGATTTCGCGTCATAATTATTCCGGGCATTTGTTCTGTCCGAGGATGGATGTCTTTCAGTCCCTCTGTTATTATTATTATATGAAAAATCCGTTTTTCCGCGTTTTTTTCGCTCGGCATTTGTTTTGTTCTGCGGCTTTTGATTATATTTTGATTTTTCCATATTCAGTATGTAAATTGCCTTTCCGTTTAATTTATACGATTTAATTTATACGATGGGTCTATAATACATAACTCGGTATGTGTCTCTGTACAGGTGCCGTATATAGCAAGTTTCAAAATATTTGTCTGATTACTTCACGCTGTATACTTTATATCATAGACACGACCCGGACAGTTTTGCATCCGCAAAACTGCTGTATACAGCAAGTTAAGCAATATTTATCCGTATGCTTCACGCTGTATACATTATATCATAAAATGACATGTTTGTATAGTATAATTTCAAAAATTATTTATAATTTTACAAATATTAAAATAAAACCTGTCAGTTTGTTTTTTTGTTAAGATAATTATACTTCACACAAGCATTTAATGTTAAACAGACTTTTTCCCGAAAAAGGTTTGTTAAATAAAATTACACTTTCAAAGCATTTTTTACCTATATTTAACATAACCGAGATATCGCTTTTAACCCGGATATATTATAATATTAACGTGCACAAAAGCAAACAAAAAAAGACAGAAAACATTTCGGTTGTATTGTATGTCACAGAGACATATTAAATATGACAAATTGAAAGAAAGGATTTCTTGTTAAGTTATGAAAAGAATTTTGGTTATTGCATTGACGGTTATTTTGGCGGTTTCCGCATTCGCGGCATGTTCAAATGATTCAACAAGCATATATGTTATATCCCGCGAGGATGGGTCGGGTACAAGAAGCGCGTTTACCGAGCTGCTCGGAATCGTAGATGAAAACGAAAACGACGCAACAATAGGTTCCGCCGAAAAAGTCACATCTACATCTACCGTTATATCAACGGTTGCCGGCAACAAGCTTGCTATAGGCTACATATCTTTGGGTTCACTGGGTGACAGCGTAAAAGCAGTGAGTGTGGACGGAGTTGCTCCGAGCGTTGAAAATGTCAAGAACGGCACATACAAGATTGCCCGTCCGTTCAATATCTGCTACAAAGAAGACACACTGAGCGAGCTTGCGAGCGATTTTGTAAAATTCATCCTTTCCAAAGAAGGTCAGAATGTCATTAACGAAAACGGATACATAATGGTATCCGAAAACGCCGAAAGCTATACCGCATCCGGACTTACCGGAAAAATAACACTCGCGGGTTCAACTTCGGTCTCTCCCGTAATGGATAAGCTCGCGGACGCATACAAAACTCTTAACGCAAATGTTGAGATTGAGATCCAGCAGTCAGGTTCGGGCGCCGGAATCGAGTCGGCAACCGAGGGCGCGTGTGATATCGGAATGTCCTCAAGAGAGCTTAAAGACACTGAGCTTGCAACGCTCAAGTCGGTCAAGATTGCGGACGACGGCATCGCGGTAATAGTAAACAAGGAAAATACCGTAAGCAATCTTACAAGCGAACAGATTAAAAACATATATCTCGGTAATCTTACCGATTGGTCTGAAATAAGCGAATAAGTCAGGCTGCTTATCTCGGACTTATGCGGAGACGCCTTGTGCATCGTCTCCGCATTAATAATATCATGGGAAAAATTAAGGTATAATTGGTGATTTATTATGACAAATCAGAAATTGAAACCCGAAAAGAAGAAAAGACACATATCCGTTAAAGAGACCGGCATGAAAATACTGTTTCTTGTCTGCGCCCTGGTATCTATTGTGGCTGTTATTGTAATCTGTTTGTTTCTTTTCGCGAAAGGATTTCCGGCTATCGGCGAAATAGGAATCTTTAAATTTATTTTCGGCACGACATGGAAGCCGTCCGCCGAGATATTCGGAATATTTCCGATGATTGTCGGCAGTATTTATGTAACCGCGGGAGCAATAATAATCGGAGTTCCGCTGGCGCTGCTTTGTGCTGCCTTTCTTGCCAAATTCTGCCCTCCGAAACTATATAAGATATTAAAACCGGCAATCAACCTCATGGCGGGAATACCTTCAATCGTTTACGGTTTTTTCGGTCTTGTATTTATCGTGCCGCTTATGCAGACAATCACCGGAGGAAGCGGAAAGGGAATTATCACAGCTTCAGTTTTGCTCGGAATCATGATATTGCCCACAGTAATCGGCGTCGCGGAATCGGCAATACGCGCCGTCCCCGACAGCTATTACGAAGGCTCGCTGGCTTTGGGAGCCACACATGAGAGAAGTGTGTTTGCCGTTATATTTCCCGCGGCAAAATCCGGAATATTTGCCGGAGTCATACTCGGAGTAGGAAGAGCCATAGGCGAGACCATGGCGGTCATTATGGTTGCCGGAAATCAGGAAATACTCCCTGAAAGCATACTTTCCGGGGTGCGGACGATGACGGCAAATATAGTTATAGAGATGGCTTATTCAGAGGTGGGAAGTCTGCATCAGAACGCGCTTATAGCTACCGGCGTCGTATTGTTTGTATTTATTTTGCTGATAAACATATCCTTCTCGCTGCTTAAAAGGAGGGAAAAGTCGTGACAAATACTGTTTCCGAAGAGAAAAAAGACCGGGTAAAAAGTTTTACTCAAAAAATGTATAAAAATCATGTGGGTTCCAAAATCATTCGTGTTCTTGTCTGGGGAGCCGCGGCTGTGTCTGCCGCGATACTTATATTTCTCATAGGATACATTGTGATTAAAGGCGTTCCGAATCTCCGACTGTCCCTGTTTGAATGGGAATATAACAGTGAAAATGTCACCATGCTTCCCGCAATTCTGAATACCTTGGAAATGACGGCGCTTACTCTGCTGATTTCGGTTCCCGTGGGTATTTTTTCTGCGGTATATATGGTCGAATACGCTAAAAGAGGCTCCAAGATAGTTAAAATCGTGCGTCTTACATCGGAAACGCTTCAGGGTATTCCGTCAATTGTATACGGTCTTTTCGGATATATATTTTTCGTTTTGACATGCGGATGGAGATATTCAATGATCGCCGGAGTATGTACGCTCGCCATAATGGTACTGCCACTGATTATGCGTACAACCGAGGAAGCGCTTCTCGCGATTCCGGATTCTTACAGAGAGGGGAGCTTCGGACTCGGAGCCGGGAAACTGAGAACAGTATTCAAAATCGTGTTGCCCAGTGCCGTACCCGGAATATTCGCGGGAATAATACTTGCCATAGGAAGAATAGTCGGAGAGACCGCAGCGCTCATATACACCTCAGGCTCCGGAACAAACTTTACCGGAAATATAACCGATTCCTCAAGAACGCTCGCGGTACATCTGTATTGCCTGTACAACGAGGGACTCTATATGGAGGAATCATACGCAACGGCGTTTGTTCTTCTGGTAATGGTAGTGGGGATAAACGCTCTGTCTTCGTTCATTGCCAAAAAGATTACCAAAAAGTAAGAATAAATACAATAAATTCAAATGTGAAAGGCGGCAAAGTATCAGACATGAATAAAATTGAAATTTCGGATCTGGATCTGTATTACGGAGATTTTCACGCGCTGAAAAATATCAATCTCTCAATTCCGGAAAAGGAAATAACCGCTTTTATAGGTCCGTCCGGATGCGGAAAGTCAACACTGTTGAAATCGCTTAACAGGATGAACGATTTGATAGAAGGGTGCAAAATAACCGGAAAGGTTACGCTTGACGGGGAGGACATATATAACGGAATGGATCCGGCGCTGCTCAGGCGCAGGGTAGGAATGGTGTTCCAAAAGCCCAATCCTTTTCCGATGAGCATTTACGACAATATTGCGTACGGACCGAGAACTCACGGAATAAAATCCAAGGTAAAACTTGATGAGATAATAGAAGAATCGCTCAGACAGGCGGCTATATGGGACGAGGTCAAGGACAGACTGAAAAAAAGCGCCTTGGGTCTGTCCGGAGGACAGCAGCAAAGGCTGTGCATAGCGAGAGCCTTGGCGGTAGGACCGGAAGTGCTTTTGATGGATGAACCTACAAGCGCACTTGACCCGATATCCACATCAAGGATAGAAGACCTTGTCACCGAATTGAAAAGCAATTACACTATAATAATCGTAACTCACAATATGCAGCAGGCGGCGCGTATATCAAACAACACGGCTTTCTTTCTGTTGGGCGAGATTGTCGAGTATGACAATACAGAGAAGATATTCTCCATGCCGTCAGATAAGAGAACAGAAGACTATATCACGGGAAGGTTTGGTTAATTATTATGAGAATCAGTTTTGATGAACAGTTGAAATTATTGCATAACGATATGATAATAATGGGCGCTCTTTGCGAAGAGGTCATTACAGGCGCAGTTGAAGCGCTTCTTGACTATGATTCCGACAACACGGAACAGGACAGCGATGTCGCGTGGGCAAAGCAGAACAGATTTGAACAAATCACCCAGAAAATTTTTGAGAAGGACAAAGATATCGACCGCATGGAGAGGGAAATCGAAAGCCTGTGCTTCAAACTCATACTTCAGCAGCAGCCGGTTGCTAAAGATCTTCGCCGTATATCGGCCGCGCTTAAAATGATATCCGACATGGAAAGAATCGGAGACCAGGCGTCCGATATAGCGGAAATAATCAAGTATATACCCAACAGCAGCCTCAGACATAAAATACACATGCGTGAAATGTCGAAGGCGGCAGCGGAAATGGTGACAAAAAGCGTTGACGCATACGTAAACGATGACGTGGAGCTTGCCAGAAAAGTCATTGCCTCAGACGATGAGGTTGACGACCTGTTCACACAGATAAGGAGCGAGCTTATAAGTGAGGTTTCAAAAGACGCGTCAAGAGGCGAAGAGTGTATAGATCTTATGATGATTGCAAAGTATTTTGAACGTATCGGAGACCATGCGACAAATATCGCGGAATGGGTAGAATATTCGGTTACGGGAGTTCACAGAAACTCGGAGATTTAACTGTTATTTCACAATTATATAAATAATTGTTAATTGTACTGTGTTAAAATGACAATAAATCATCATATGGCACAAAAAGGAGCTTCCTTAAAACATAAATGATAACATTTGAAACAATAAAAAAAGATACCGCAATCAACCACTATATCAAGAAAGCAGACGAATCGCTGTGCGCTCTCGGATTTACCGAACACAGCTTCGCTCATGTGACAAAAGTCGCGGAAACATCTGCTTATATACTCAATAGTCTGGGATATCCGGAGCACGAGATAGAACTGGTAAAAATAGCGGGATATCTTCACGATATCGGGAATCTGGTCAACAGAATAGACCACTCTCAGAGCGGAGCGGTAATGGCTTTCAGAATTCTTGAAAGTATGGATATGCCGGCTGAAGATATCGCCACAATTGTCACCGCGATAGGAAATCACGACGAGGGAACAGGCGTTCCGGTAAACGCCGTCGCCGCGGCGCTTATACTTGCCGACAAAAGCGACGTCAGAAGAAGCAGAGTCAGAAACGCCGATATTTCAACCTTTGACATCCACGACAGGGTAAATTACTCGGTAGTAAAGTCAACACTAAAAATCAACGAAGATAAGACACTTATCAAACTCAAGCTCCAGATAGACACACACATAAGCTCAGTAATGAATTATTTCGAGATATTCCTCGGCAGAATGATTCTGTGTAAAAAAGCCGCGGAATGTCTCGGACTCCAGTTTAAATTGATTATCAACGAACAGCAATTAATGTAGTTGCTGTTAAATTTTATACAAGGTAGGAAACCACATGATATATCTCCTTGAAGACGATACAAGCATACGCGAACTTGTCATATATTCTTTAAACAGGACCGGGACAAAAGCAGTAGGTTTTGAAAACGCCGCCACGTTCTGGAACGCAATGAGCAAAGAACTTCCCGAACTTATCCTGCTGGATATTATGCTGCCGGACGAGGACGGACTTTCTATTCTGGCAAAACTGAGAATGTCCGCCGAAACCAAAAAAATACCGGTCATTATGCTTACCGCGAAAAGCACCGAATACGATAAAGTTATAGCCCTTGACAGCGGGGCGGATGATTATATTACAAAGCCTTTTGGCGTAATGGAACTGATAGCCAGGGTGAAAGCGGTGTCAAGACGTTCGGACGTACAGCAGAACGAGGAAAAATGTTTCAGATACGGAGACCTGTACATATCTGTGACAAAGCATCAGATACTTGCAAAAGATAAGGAAATAACTCTTACATTCAAAGAATTTGAACTTTTATGTCTGCTTTTTGAAAACAAAGGCGCCGTTCTGACACGCGACCAGATTCTTCGTCAGATCTGGGGATACGAGTTTGACGGGGAAAACCGGACCGTTGACGTTCATATAAGAACGCTCAGGGCAAAACTCGGAGAATACGGCGACATAGTGGAAACCGTAAGAGGAATAGGATATAAAATTGCGGATATAAAAACAAACGAAAATAATCTGAACTGAAATTCAGCAAGTGCCGCAAAAGGAATTCTTTATTATGACGGTAAAAATCTGTAAAATAATTTGCATTGTTTCTTTTTTTGTTCTTCTGATAGCCGCGATCGTGATTTTGGGCGTATCATACTCATATTATTCTGACCGTCTTGAAGACGATCTTGAACAGAAAATGGAATATGTCAGCCGGGGAATAAATATGTCGGGACCGGATTTTCTTGAAGGACTTTCTGCGGACGGTACCAGAATAACGCTTATTTCGTCCGACGGAACAGTTCTTTTTGATTCAAAGGCCGACCCGGCAAACATGGAAAATCACGCTTATCGCCAAGAAGTAAAGGATGCGCTGAGTCTCGGGGTGGGAAAGAGTGAAAGATACTCAGATACCATGTCCGAAAAGACCTTATATTATGCCAAAAAATTAGATAACGGGGATGTAATCAGACTTTCGGACAGTCAGATAACCTGGTTAAGTCTGACACTCAGTATGCTTACGCCGATTATTGTAATATATGTACTTTCAGTTATATTTTCAATATTTTTAGCCCACAGTCTGTCCAGAAAAATAGTCAAACCATTGAACGAAATTGACCTTGAACATCCCGAAAAACTTATTGAATACGAAGAGTTGACTCCGTTGCTGTCAAAAATAAACTCTCAGAACAAGATAATCAACAGGCAAATGGAGGAGCTTGAGAGAAAACAAAAGGAATTCAACGCCATCACCGACAATATGAGCGAAGGATTCATAATAATCGACGACAGGGCTGAGATACTTTCCTACAATGCGAGCGCCTTGAATCTTCTGGGAGATTCCGGAAAAGACGAATACAAAAGCGTGCTTTCAATAAACAGGAGCGAAAGCTTCCGCCGTACGATAAGCACCGCCCTGATGGGAGAACGGAAAGAAAGCATACTTCAGTCCGAACAGGGTTATTTACGCATTATAGCAAATCCGGTTTTCGAGGACAACAAAACCGCGGGAGCGGTTATTCTGATACTTGATGAAACCGAAAAGGTAACCAATGAAAACATACGCCGCGAATTTACCTCAAACGTATCTCACGAACTCAAAACCCCGCTTACGTCAATTTCCGGGTTTGCGGAGCTGATGAAAACGGGATTGGTTTCCGAAGAAGATACGATTCATTTCGCGGATAACATATATAACGAGGCGCAAAGACTTATAACTTTGGTAAACGATATTATCAAACTGTCAAAGCTTGACGAGGGCGCCGGAATGAATAACATAGAAAGCGTGGATATGGGAAATCTGGCTGAAGAAATATGCGGCAGGCTGTCTTTTGTGGCATCCTCGAACGAAATCAGCATAGAAACCCATTGCGAGCACAGGATTATAGAGGGAAACAGAAAGATACTCGAAGAGATAATCTATAACCTGTGCGACAACGCAATAAAGTATAACAAAAAAGGCGGATTTGTACGCGTAACCGTAACGGGAAGCGGTGAATCCACACTGCTTTCTGTGAGTGACAACGGTATCGGAATTCCCAAAGAGGCGCAAAGCCGCGTGTTTGAACGCTTTTACCGTGTGGATAAAAGTCATTCCAAAGAAATCGGGGGAACCGGACTCGGACTCTCAATAGTAAAACACGGAGCTCTGTACCACAACGCGAAAGTAACACTTGAAAGCGAGCCGGGAAAGGGAACCTCAATAACCATCATATTCCCGAATAAATTCAAAAAAAACTCCATGGAATAAGCAAAAACCCGCGTTATCGAAAATGTCGGATATATACCTGAACACACCGAAAGACTTTCTGTCATCGGTTTCAGATATATTAATATTTTCGATAACGGCGGGTTTTATGTTTTATATTGGTTTTTTACCATTGATATAATCCGCACAGTTCGCAAACGCAAAACCGCAGTATACTGCCTATAACGGCATTTAATTAATCATCCTTCTTTTCCGGAGATTTTGGGCGCGACGTGTTTTTTTATGGCCTCAAAGCTTTCCTCACTTATATCATGCTCAATACGGCAGGCGTCTTCAGCCGCGGTATCTTCATTGACGCCCAGCATTACAAGCCATTGCGAAAGCAGTTTATGTCTCTCGTATATTTTTTTGGCTATTTCTTCTCCTTTGTCAAGTAAAGTGATATAACCGTCCGAGTCTATTTTTATATAACCGTTTTCCCTGAGCGCTTTCATGGCTATGCTGACGCTGGGCTTTGAAAATCCCAATTCGTTTGCGATATCCACCGACCGGACGTAGCCTTTCTTTTCGGTCAGAATCAGGATAGACTCAAGATAATTTTCAGCCGACTCGTGTATTTGCATCTCTTGTACTCCTTTTTCAAAAGCTTATAAAACCTGTTTTTTACGATTAAAATTCTACTTTTAAAATCTATTTTGTTTTATTATAACATTCCTTTGTGTTGTATGCAATAATTTATTATGAATTTTTTGGATTTTTCACTTCTAAAAAATGCTTATATATTGACTTTAAATCAAATGTGTAGTATACTGAATACATAAGAAAAAATGAAATGAGAGGCAACTATATGAGCACATATTTTCTCGGAATTGACGGAGGCGGAACCAAAACCGAAGCCGTCGGGTGCGGCATAAAAGGAGATATACTTTTCCACGCCAAAGCGGGAGCTTCCAACCCAAACGATATAGGAACCGATAAATCGGTGGATATCATTTCGGATCTGATAAACGGGGCGGTAAACAAATGCGACATTTCCGACTCCGATACGCTTTACGTGTTCGGAGGAATTTCCGGGGCGCTGAACCGAATGGAAGAGATGAACGGTATGCTTTCTGAAAGGTTTCCGAAAATTTCTGTCAGGATCGAATCGGATATTACAAACGTAATGACGGGAGAAATCGGAAGAGCCGACGGCGCATGTGTTATATGCGGAACAGGATCCGTGTGCTTTGTACGAAGCAAATCCCGATTTTACCGCGTAGGCGGATGGGGCTACCTCATAGATTCCGCAGGAAGCGGATTTGACATCGGAAAGGCCGCGATAGAAGCGGTACTGCGCGCGTATGACGGCAGGGGAGAGCACACCATTCTCGAAAAACTCACGACCGAAAAGTTGGGAAAGCCGATTTGGGACAGTATAAGCGAAATTTATGACGGGGGAAAATCTTTCATTGCTTCATTCGCCGAAACCGTTTTTAAGGGCTTTGAGCAGAAAGATAAAATCTGCGGGGAAATCCTTGACAGAAACGCCGGTTATATCGGTGAATACCTGAATACCGCCGGAAAAATACTCGGAAACAAATGCAAGGTGGTATTTTCGGGCGGTATCAATACGAATTATTCCGACATATGGCTAAATAAAGTATTTTCATTTTGTGATTATGAAATAGACGCCGCGGTGGCGAAAACTCCTCCGGTATACGGCGCGTTGTGTGAGGCGTTTTCGGACTCCGGTCACAGTATGAGTTCGGAAACAGTACAAAAATTAAAGGCAAATCTTACATACAGTCTTTCAGAATGTTAATCAATAAAAAAGATGCTGCCGGTATCACGGAGAGACTTTTTTGAAAGCGACACCGTTGTTTTGCCATGATTTTCGCAGAAACTTTTAATTGATCCGTAATCAGGGTGAAGGGAAATATCCCCGCAAAAAAATACTTTGTCGTCGCATTGCCCGGACGCCCCTCCGATAAAACCGTATTCAAACCCTTCAAGCTCTATGCTGCCCGCGGATATGAGTAAGGCGTCGATTCCGCGCGACAATACGGCTCTATAGACAGACACATCCGAGGTTATCAGCGCGTTTTCCGATACCTTGCAGACCGAGCATTTGGTATACCCTTGGGGCACATGTATTATTTCCTTGCCGGCAAAGTCCGCCGCTTCAAGAATTTTTTTCGAAATATGACGTGTATTGCAAATCAGAAAATTTCCCAAAAGTACCGCGTTGAAAAGCACGTCATGAGGATAAGTCTTATCTGTATCTTCGTCCGTAATACAAAGAGAATATTTTGTTGAATTCAAAATCAGGTCAATGGATTCCTTGTTTTCGCGGTAATATTTTTCATGACAGAACAGAGTGTCAAAGCCCGTAAACATAATCATGTCGGGATGGGACGACAGCGGAAAGTCAAGATATTTTGCTTCTTCAAGCGAGAAGAGGGTAAAACCGAATCCAGACAGAAATTCTTTTGAAACTTCATCGAGATTTTTATTTATTATTGATATTTTTCCCATATTAATACGTTATGCCGCCCGCCTCAGACGGGCAATTCAATAATCATTCAACGTTTTCAGCGGGAGATTGTATCTTCCCACTGAAAAAATCAAGTGGCGCCCGCTCAAGATAAAGCGGTACATCTTAATTTAGTTATACATGAAAAACTTTCGCGTGAAAATTCAAGCGTGAAACAGACTAAACAAGGTTTTGATTTAAGGTGGCTTTCACGCTATTTTCCGAACGCGCCAATTCTGAAATACGCAGGGTGTGCTTTTTAACACACCCTGCGTATAATAAATTACATTTGTAAATCAAGCGCGGGTAACCTTGCCTGAACGAAGACAACGGGAACATACCGCAACGGTCTTGGGTGTACCGTCAACAACAGCCTTTACCTTTCTGATATTGGGCTTCCATGTTCTGTTGGTCTTACGGTTGGAGTGTGAAACGCTCTGACCGAAAACAACTCCTTTTCCACAAACACTGCATTTTGCCATATTGACACCTCCTTGTAATTTACCATACATCTATAACTGTACTCTTTTGCGGTTACATCTGCAAATAAATGATAATTTTATCACACATTTATTATATAATATCAAAAATGTACAAAGCACCCGAACGGTTTTGCCACTCAAAACCGAGGCTCACTATGTGATATTTTATTTTATTGATTTCCGCACACGGCATAGTTTTGCGACCGCAAAACTGCGGTATACAGCCATTATTATACATTATATCATATTTTATAAAAAATTGCAATAGCTTTTTTAAATTTTTTT
>CASEEB010000021.1 GCA_949286815.1 uncultured Eubacteriales bacterium
TGGGAATATCCACTCTTGAGAGATTACTGAAAGATTGCGGTTATTCCTACAAGCGCCCTCGGAAGGGAGTCCCGGCAACAGCACCTTCAAAAGAAGAAAAACTTGCTCGGGTTCAGGAAATAGCCGCCGAAATCCTGAAATTGAAAAAAGATTCGGATGCGGATGTATTTTTTGTCGATGAATCTCACTTTTCAACAGAGCCATATGTTGTTCGCGGCTGGTATCGCAGAGGCGAAGATTTTTTCCCTCGAGACAAGTCGCAACAGGAGGTCCATTACAATTTTTGGCGCATACAGACCGCAGACAAAATCTTTTTATTGGAAGAGTGCAGAAAAAAGTGACTGTCAGGCCTTCAAAGCCTTTCTGCATCAGTTGATCGGACATTGCTCAAACTCAAAAACGATCCTTGTTCTGGATAATGCATCCATACATATCTGTCGTTACATCAAGGAGTTCATAAAACGAAATCCCAACCTGAAGATTTTTACGCTTCCGCCCTATTCGCCTGAGTATAATCCCACAGAACAAGTTTGGAGATGGCTCAAGCCACGTGTCTGCTCTTTGCCCAAAGCTATCAGAGGAGGTTGTGAAGAAATCATTTCCCGAATCCGAAAAGTGATCGGGGCATGGACATTTGGAAAACTGGCAGTCAATCCTAAAATCGGCATTGGTATCTGGCAGAATTTATTATTCAATTATTTATGACGTTACGCTTATCATCATGTTTCCTTATCTTCTGATAGGGGGACTATGGGCTCGCTTAAGAGGAGTGTCAGTAAAATTGAGCTGCATAATTCTTTTTCATAGGGCGATATATAAGCGTTCGAAGAATAAGATAAGAAAATAACATACTTATCATGGCAAGCTGCTGAAAATAACTCATACTCCTCCCGATGATTTTTCCCTTCGTATGAACTAATTTTCCATGCAGTTCGCGGAGAATAGAAAAATCCCATCGGAGAAAGGTGTTTAGAGCGTTTTTGCGTTATCGAATGATGCCCTTGTAAAGCGAACATTTCTGTAAGTTCTTTTTCCCATCCAGCTCGCGGAGAGTAAAAAGCTCCCGTCGGAGAAAGATATTCAGGGAGTTTTTGCGTTATCGAATGATACCTTTGTAGAGCGAGCATCTCTGTAAGTTCTTTTTTAAATGTGACAGTAATACTATTCCCATTTGGTAAATCAACGATCAAATTGTTTTTGTGTATAATAAAATCTGCATCAGATGGTATACTTGTTTTCCATATACCATTGCTTGTGTAAAATTTAATAATATTATTTCCCCCTGCATTTACTATTTCCGGACTAATTATTTTTATTGAACGCAAAATATTGTCTAATATTTTTTTATTCATTTTACGATCATTTGATATCGCAGACAAAAAAAGAAAATAACTCTTGTTATAGATAAATAACATTGTAATATCCACGTTATCCTTGTTGATGCTTAATATCTTTTCTCCATACCAGTTGTTATAATGGAATTTGTCCCGATAGAGTATCTTATGATGATAATCTTTTAAAAAAAATTTTGTATATCCTAATTGATAACCGCCACTTGGAATAGATGATTTCCCATATCCTAGAGATAGTACGATGCCTACTTCATCTTTCGGATCTGTCCCCATAAAAGTGTGGTAACCATCTTTTTTGAAAATCATATTTTTCGGGAGACATAGAGAAAATTTTACTCCATCTTGCTCTGAAGATATTATTCTAGTATCATATTTATCATTCATACAAGGGAGCTCCGGCCGATTTACGCCGCCGGATGTTATTCCAGTACCATATTTGTCATTCATACGATCCAATGCAGTTTTCTCTTTCATCTGGTTGCGCAGTTTTAAGGATTCCATGATGGATTTACACATTTGAATGTCGTACTGCGTAAGATTTTTTGGAGCAAAATCAAGGAACGCTACATATTTATCATATTGACCAAAAATAAATAAAACAGGTATTTTCTCCATACTGCCGTTGTCCCCTCCGGTAAACTAGCTGCGCCGCTAGCCGGAACCGGCAAGATTGATGCATTTCTGGATGCAGAAACCAATTTTCCGAAAGGTGTGGCTGGGCACGTACCGGTATTCCTGTCAAACACGACCGGCGGCCAGCTGTTCGATGCGCTGCAGGAAAAAGATATTTTGCCGGAAGGAACGATTGATCCCGCGTATCAGGTCTACCGCGC
>CASEEB010000022.1 GCA_949286815.1 uncultured Eubacteriales bacterium
TAGTGCTCCCGTATATATCTGGCTATGTTTTTCTGCCCCTTTGAAAAGCTGCCTTCATTTTCATCTATAGTTTTCAGTATATCTCTTTTCATTTTTATTTACTCCAAATTTCAAATGGGTTTAACAATCGAGACTGTCTTAAGCCGACATTAAACGTAAATATGTACATTGGCCTCATTCCGTATTTTTTAAATCTAAGAACCTCCGGACAGTTTTGCAACAGCAAAACTGCGGCATACAACCGATAAATATTATTTTTTGAGTTCTTTACGTTGTATGCGTTGAATTTCCGATACGACTCGGACAGTTTTGCAACAGCAAAACTGCGGCATACAACCGATAAATATTACTCTTTTATGTTCTTTACGTTGTATGCAGCTTAACTTCTGTATACATTATACCCTTTTTTGTTTGAATTGTCAATCACAAAATAAGACGCTTTATTTATTTTTATTTTCACATTACCGACAGTCTATTAGTATTTTATCCGGTCTATACTTTCCTTTTCAACCCATCGCAGAAATTTTGAGGGACAGTTTCCATATATAATATTTAAAATTTGTGGGAAATCCATTTACAATTTATAATTTTTAGGTTATAATGTATACAGCATTAAGTAATCGAATACGCCGCGTATTTTCAAAACCTATGAAATGAGATGACAGCTTCAGTGCGTTTGACAGAATACACATGTCAATACCGTTTATTATGAAAGGAATTATTTTATGATTTTATATTTCACCGGCACGGGAAACAGCCGATATATCGCCCACAAAATTGCCTCGGCAACCGGAGAGGATATTATCAGCATCAATGAAAAAATCAAGGAAAAAGACAAGTCCTCTGTCAAAACAGACGGCAGTCTTATTTTTGTCACTCCGACCTATGCCTGGAGAATCCCAAAGGTCGTGGAAAACTGGATCCGTGAGGTAGATTTTCGCGGTGCGGAAAAAGCGTGGTTCGTCATGAACTGCGGCAGTGAAATCGGAAACTCGGAAAAATACAACGCCCGCCTTTGCGCTGACAAGGGCTTTACCTATATGGGTACGGCACAGGTTGTAATGCCCGAAAATTACATTGCCATGTTCGATGCTCCGGACGAAGCCGAGGCAAAAGAGATTATCGCAAAGGCTGACCCTGTCATTGATAGTATTCCGGAAATACTAAAAGCGGGAAAATCTTTTCCGCAACCCCGGAACAACCTGTACGACCGTTTTATGAGCCGTATCGTGAACCCGCTCTTTTACACTTTCAGTGTAAAGACGGACGCCTTCAAGGCCGACGAAAAGTGCATCGGATGCGGCAGGTGTGTTAAACTCTGTCCTCTGAACAATATCCGACTTGAAGACGGCAGACCTGTCTGGGGAAAGGACTGCACACACTGCATGGCATGTATCTCCTATTGTCCGACCAAAGCAATCGAATACGGCAAAAAGAGCGTCGGAAAACCGAGATATCACCTTGACTGATCCGATAAATTTTATAGGAATTATTACTAAGCCACAAGTAAAAAATTTCTCACAACAGGAACAAATAATCTTACACAACAGGTAATCACGCAAGATATTTTATCAAATAACCTCATTTTTTACATTAAAATAACGCAATATTTCTTCCTTTGCGCACTCACAGCTCCCGCGGATCATTTCTTTTGAGCCTCCTCCCTTTCCGTTGAGGCGCGAATTTATTTCCGCGGATTTTTGCTTCATATCAATATTTTCGCTCGCTATTATGTACTGATAGCTATCATTGCCGTTTTCTGAAAACACCGCGCACATTCCGCCGCACTTTTTCACCAGATTATTGACAAACTCTCTTATGACATTCATGTCCTTTTCGGTTTCAAAAAGACAGATATTTCCCTCAGTATACACAATGCTTTGAGATTTCAATTTCATCAGCTCTCTTTTCAGGGACAGTATTTCCGACTTCTGAGCTCCCAGGCTGTCCAGAAGTCTTGTGACAGCGCAGGATATCTGCTCCTGTTTTGAGGAAAGCATGTTTGAAACAGTATATATCTCACGGTATTTATATCGGTAGTCCTCAAGCGCGTCCATACCGCAGCGGGCATGTATTCGCACTCCGCCCTTATACCTCATGAAATCAAGCAGCTTTATAATGCCTATCTCCCCGGTATTTCTGACATGAGGCGCGCAGCACGCGCAGCGGTCAGCTTCTCCTATTTCCACTATACGCACCATATCTTCAAGGTCGATTTTAGACCTGTATTCAAGCGTTTTAAGCTCTGATTTTTCGGGATAAAACGCCTTAACCGGAATACAGGAATACACAACACGGTTTGCGAGGGTCTCAATTTCGTCAAGCTGTTCCCTGTCCAGCTCTCCCGAAAAATCTATCGTCATGTCATGCTCACTGAGATGAAAGCCCACGTTGTCATAACCGTATTTTTTATTTACCAGCCCGGATACTATATGTTCTCCCGTATGATTCTGCATCTTGCGATAGCGGCTTTCAAACCCGATTTTGCCGTGAACCGTCTTACCCGGGCAAAGTTCGCCGTCACACACGTGATAAATTACCCCCTCTTTTTCATATACATGCGATACATTTACATTTTCCAGAGTCCCGGTATCTGAAGTCTGTCCCCCCTCTTCGGGAAAGAAATAAGTTCTGTCAAGCACAACGTCAAATTTGCCGTCCTTATTTTTTACACATTCAAGCACCTTGGCGTCAAACTCGTCACCGTAGCTGTTTTTGTCAAATAATCTCTCTGTTTTTTCCATTTTAACAATCCTTTGAGGCGCAAAACAAGCGCCGTTTTTTCTTTTTGTCACTGTATATTATATTTTACGGTCACATTTTTGTCAAGC
>CASEEB010000023.1 GCA_949286815.1 uncultured Eubacteriales bacterium
TACTTACATAATAGCATTTGCACAGAAACATAAAAAACAAAATTCAGACATAACCAAAACACACCTGACGAAAATCCCGAATCGAAAAACTTTATAAAGACAGCGTAAAAAGCATTTCTGCCTTCTACGCTGTCTTTTTGCCTTTGCAACGACCGAAAAGTTATATTTTGAAATATTTTCAAATTACTTCCTTATGTGGCGTTGGTATTAAAATCAGTCTCTTTTTAAAAATTCAGACAAATCGGTTCAACCGGATTTTTCATATGGAAAATCATTGTTTGTCCTCTTCAAAATTCATCTTAATCTGTCCCTGAGATTCTTCCATTTCCGCCTTGTGCTTGGCAATGAGAGTATTAATCTTTTTTGTCGGGTCAAGCAGTCCGCTGATGGTAGCGTCGTGATTGAGCGTGTCTATTATATACGACACATATTTGCACATATTCACATCCACATGCCATTCTTTCTGGAGCAGACCGGGACGCCGGTAAACAAGATTCGTGGTAAATACTTTGGTTATTACGCCGTCCTCAAATGCTTTGTCGAATTTATCAAATCCGTCGGTAAACAGACCGAAAGTAGCGAACGCGAATATGCGCTTTGCCCCTCTGCTTTTAAGCTGTCTGCAGACATCAAGCATGGAATCGCCGGAAGATATCATATCGTCCACTACTATAACGTCCTTATCGGTAATGTCCTGTCCGAGGTATTCATGTGCTTCAATCGGATTCTTTCCGTTGATTACAATTGAATAGTTCCGCCTTTTGTAAAACATGCCCACATCTATTCCGAGCACCGACGAATAATACATGCACCTGCCCATAGCGCCCTCGTCCGGGGATATTATCATAAGGTTTTCCTTGTCTATAATAATATCCGGCACTGTTCTGACCAGCGCTTTTATCATCTGATAAGTAGGCCTCGCGTTGTCAAATCCGGAAAGCGGAATGGCGTTGCACACCCTTGGGTCGTGGGCGTCAAACGTAATTATATTCGCCACGCCCATCGCCACAAGTTCCTGAAGCATAATAGCACAGTCAAGAGATTCACGTGCCGACCTTTTATGCTGCCTGCCCTCGTAAAGCATCGGCATAATTACCGTTATTCTTCTCGCCTTACCGGCTATAGCGGCAATTATTCTTTTAAGATCCGCATAGTGGTCGTCCGGGCTCATAGGAACCGTCTGACCGTACATCCGATAGGTAACTCCGTAATTGAAAGTGTCGCAGATGATATACACATCCTGTCCGCGCATGGACTGGTGTATCAGTCCCTTGCCTTCTCCGGTGCCGAATCTCGGACAAACGGTCTCGACAAGATAGGTATCCTCGCTTGTATGTCTGCGCCAGTCTTTAAGGTAATTGTCCACCTGCTCGGCAAAATTTTCACAGCCTCTCATTCCTATTACGCTTAACTCGGCAATCTGTGCTTCCTTCATGTTATACAATCCTCCAAATACTACCTTTCACATCAAATCACATCAAAAAATCTTAAACTCAATACAAAATGTATTACTGCAGCTTCATGAATTTTTCATAAGCGCGGTCCCAATCGTCTCTCTGTGCTGTCGGTTCATAATGTTTGAGCTCAAAGGATGCCGCGACCACGTCTCTTGCCTCGTCAAGATTTGCTATCTCACCGGCGGCAATTGCCTGTGTCAAGAGATTTCCGATGGCGGTAGCTTCTTCGGGTCCCGCGCATACCGGTACACCACAGGCGTCGGCGGTCATCTGGGACAGGAATTTATCCTTTGTACCTCCGCCGACAACATTTATGACAGACGTTTTCTTGCCCATGAGTTTTTCAATGGTTTCAACTGTATATCTGTATTTAAGCGCAAGCGATTCGTAAATGCAGCGCACTACCTCACCCACACTTTCGGGAACATGCTGACCTGTAGCCCGACAAAAGTCGCGAATTTTTTCCGGCATGTTTCCGGGAGTATTGAAAGTATAATAATCCGGATTAATAAGCGACTCAAACGGCTTTTCTTCCTTTGCCCACATCTCCATCTGAGCAAAGCTGTAATCCTTTCCTTCCCTCTTCCACTGTCTTCTTGACTCCTGAATGATCCAGAGTCCCATTATATTCTTGAGGAAACGGATGGTATTCATAATTCCGCCCTCGTTTGTGAAGTTAGCCGCTCTTGTCTCATCATTAATAAGCGGCTCGGACAATTCGGCGCCCATGAGCGACCATGTGCCGCTGGATATGTATATGAAATCCTTATTTTTCGCGGGAACCGCTATTACCGCACTTGCGGTGTCGTGCGAAGCCACATTGACAACCTTTATGTTGTTTTTGCCGACTTCCTCGTTTATCTGAGGCAGAAGTCCGCCCAGGTCGTTGCAGGGCTGAACCAGGGGAGCGAAGAGCGAGCGCTTGATTCCAAGTCTGTCGGTAAGGTCAAACGCGAAGTTTCTTTTAGCCGCGTCAAGTATCATTCCGGTTGAGGCTACCGTGTACTCCGTCACCATTTTACCCGTCAAAAAATAATTGAGCAGGTCCGGAATAAACAGCATTTTTTCGGCTCTTTCAAGCATCTCCGGGTCATCTCTCTTATCAGCGGCAAGCTGATTGAGAGTATTGAAATCTATCGCCTGAATTCCCGTAACTTTGTATATCTCCTCAGGAGAGGCAAAGTTTTTAACATAATCGGTTATACCTACGGTTCTCGTGTCACGGTAGTGAGTTGGGTTTGCCATCATCCTTCCGTTCTTATCAATAAAACCGTAGTCAACTCCCCAGGTGTCAATGCCCATCGAAGAAACATTATCACCCTCAAAAACCGTTTTGGTAACGGAATTTTTAATCTCAAAGAAGATTCTGAGAATATCCCAGGTAAATCTTCCGTTTACAAAGACAGGATCGTTTGAAAAACGGTGATTTTCTCTCAAAGTAAGTTTTTCTCCGTCAAACGAGCCTATAATGCCTCTTCCGCTCGATGCGCCGAGATCTATGGCAAGCATTTTCAGTTCAGACATAAATTACCTCCGTTTGAAATCAAGGAATCGGTCAGAACGCTTCTTCCTCAATATGTTAATTCAATTTTTAATCACTTAATTATAACACATCCGAAAAGCATTTGTATGAATAAACTGTTAATAACGAATTTCTTTTTCACAGAATTTCATAAAAGTTTAACTTTCGACCTTTGTCATCATTTTATTATCACGCATATAATGTGAATGTAAAGCCGCATGGCGGATTTTACAAACCGTCAGCACCTAATCGAACGAAAGGTACGGTAATTATTTGAATGGAAATCACCGACAAAAAATATAACATAGCTGTTCTCGGCGGAGACATTCGCCAGAAAACGGTAACTCAGATCCTTCGCAACAGAGGACATATCATAAAAACATGCAATAAATTCTGCGCCGAGGATGAAGAAGAATTTACAGGCGCCGCGGAAGCGGTCAAATCAAGTCAGATCATCATTCTCCCTCTTCCCTCCACCAGAGACAACGTACATCTTACCTGCGCTCCGGCATCCGGCAATAAGGAATACGAACAGCCTGACATAAGCATATACGACCTTATCCCAAAAAACTGCAATAACGAAAAAAAATACATCCTCGGTGGAAAACTGCCCGCCCTTTTTTGCGGAATCGCCGAAAAAAACGGGTATGATGTCACCGATTATTTTCTTTCCGAGACTCTGCAGTTAAAGAACGCGCTTCCGACTGCCGAAGGAGCGCTTATGACATGCATGGAAAATATTCCAAAAACCATCAAAGGCTCTCGGTTTGCGATTCTGGGATACGGACGAATAGGCAAAATACTTGCCTCTATAATCAAAAATCTCGGCGGTCAGATAACTGTTTTCGCAAGAAGGGATGAAACACTTGAAAGCGCCGCGGATATGGGTTTTTGCACATTTAAAATCCAACGCAAGGAAAGCCTTCCGTATTGCCGTGAATTCGCATCTGTTCTGAACGGCTGTGACGCAATTTTCAACACCGTGCCGTCGATAATCGTGGGGCGCACAACTCTTGAGCAAATCGAACGCGGACCCGTATTTATAGAGCTTGCGTCCGCTCCGGGCGGATTCGATACGGAAGCCGCAAGAGGGGCAGGACATAAAATCATATTTGCCCCCTCCCTGCCCGGACGATACGCCCCGGAAAGTGCCGGTCAGTATATATCCGATGAGGTAATTTACATTATGCGTCAAAAAGGAATTTTTTTGTAATACGGGAGCTTTTATTTTTTTCAACGGTTCCCGGGAAAGGAAATGCATTTCGATGACAGGATATGCTATGTGCGGATCCTTCTGCACGCTTGAAAATTCAATGGCCATACTCAGGCAATTGGTAAGTATGGGAACAGATATATTGCCGATCATGAGCGACAGCGTATACACGACCGATACCCGTTTCGGCACATCGCAAAAGTGGATAAACGAAGTAAAAAATGTCTGCGGCCGGGATATTGTTCACACAATTCCCGACGCCGAGCCGCTGGGACCTAAAATTTCGCTTGATGCGCTCATTATTTGTCCTTGCACCGGCAACACGCTGGCCAAGCTGGCAAACGGAATAACCGACACCCCCGTTTGCATGGCCGCGAAGGCGCATCTGAGACAGGACAGACCCCTTTTGATAGCGCTTGCGTCAAACGACGCCATGTCCGCCAATCTCGGCAACATAGCGAAGCTTTCATCAAGAAAAAATATATTTTTCGTACCTATGAAACAAGACGACCCGGTAAAAAAACCGCACTCGCTTGTAGCGGATTTTTCTTTGCTGCCCGACGCGCTTGAGGCGGCTCTCAGCGGTAAACAGCTCAGGAAAATGTTTTTATAATTACGCTGTATTAAAATCATACCGCCGGCCGTTCCGGCGGCTTGCGATATCCTACTTGGGAAATTTCATACGTTCAGCCTGTAGGCCGTCAATCCGCCGCCTGCGAAATTGCCCTGCCGTATTTTTAACGGATATCACAATTATCGGCGAAAAGTCGGATGTCTCACAGCTCGGATAACTAATCCGGGCAATGCTAAAGCTATTTTTAATTGCCGACAGTGTTTCGCAGGTTTCGTAATACAATAAGTCTGCCTCAATCTTACCCACAGGGAGTTTGAGGCAGACGTCTTATTATTTTCTCTTAATCAGATTAAAACTTCGTGAACGCCCCATACTCCGGAACGTGTTTATCCGACCTTTACAACAGATCGGACGGAACAAACGTGTATGCCGTATTGCAGAATCTGCAGACCACTTCAAGCTCTTCCGGCTTTCCCTCCGCCTTTTGCTCGTCAAAAAGCTTACGAACATCTTCACTGCCCATGGAACGTATAGCCTTTGCGAACCGTTCTTTTGAACAATTGCACCTGTACTCCACTTCAAGCTCGTCAAACACGTCATAGTCTATTCCTTCAAGCGCGATATCCGCGATTTCCTTGTTGCTGAGTCCATTGTCAAACAGCCTTGAAACATCAGCAAGCTTTGACGCGTTTTGCTCAAGCCGATTAACGGTTTCCTCGTCGGCAAAAGGCAGAAGCTGAATAAGCACTCCGCCCGCCGCGCGGCATGTCAGGTCTCTGTCCACGAGCACGCCCAAGGCGCACACGGTAGGAATCTGCTCGCTGACGGCAAAATACGACGCTATATCCTCGGCAATTTCGCCGGAAACCAGTTCAACCGACCCTGTATAGGGTTCTTTTCCGCCTGCATCCCTGACAATATTCAGATACCCCTTGCCCACAAATTTACCCACGTCAAGCTTTCCGTTTGGCTTAAGCGGAATGTCGGCGGCGGGATTTTCGATATACCCTCTTACATTTCCGATATAATCACTGACGGCGATTATTTTTCCCGCCGGTCCGTCTCCGCTTATGCTTACCGTTATGCTGTCTTCTTTTTCTCCAAGCATACACCCCATCATCGAAGTCGCGCTCAACAGCCTGCCGAGAGATGCGGTCGCGGTCGGTGAGGTCTTGTGATATTTAACGGCGGTATTCACTATATCGGTTGAGTTTATTACATGTATTCTCGCGCTCCCGTCAACGGTCATACCGCGCAAAATCGCTGATTTTTTATCCACAGTAAAATAGCTCCTTATTTACTAATTTAAAATTACTCAGACATACCTGTAAAATCTGAATTTCACAATATTCCTTCACGCAAAAATTGCATCTGACAATGACCGAGAAAGACTACTTCAATGCTTTTGCGGCAATATACCAACGCTGACAGTCCCGGTCAGGCTCGCAAAAATCAAAGTCCCCGAAAAATCCTAAGCATTCAAACCCGCATTCGGAAAGCAAATTTCCGATTTCTTTTTTGTCATAGCATCTCTCGGACTGTACCTCGTCCTTGCGGGTATACAAGCCGTCTTTTTTTTCGGTAAAAAC
>CASEEB010000024.1 GCA_949286815.1 uncultured Eubacteriales bacterium
AAACCATTTTGGAAAAACGGTAAATTATATATTATCGGACAAATATTTACTGCAGCGATACTCATACCATTAAATAGAATTTTGTATATTACATTACAAAAATATATTATTGATTCTCTGATCGCAGGTGAGCTTTTTTTACAAATTTGTTTTGGCATTTTGAGTTTCAGCCTTTCAATGTTACTTCTGGACTTGTTCGATTTTGCTTTTTTTAATTTATATGGATTAAAAAAATACATATTGATCAGAGGGACTATTGATAAAGAAAATTATCAAAAAGCAAATAAAACCGATTATAAATATTTTGACGATCCTGAGTTTTATGATAATTATACATATGCGATTAATGAAAGAAGCAATAAAGCCGAACAAGCGAGATTACTGCTTATACGATTGATCGCGACATCTGCTGTTGTTATTTCTCTTACAACCCTTATCGCGACCAGTAGATGGGTTATCATTTTAATCACTGTTGTGTCATTTTGTGTTTCTACATTGATTAATAACAAAATTATAAAAATTAATCATGAAAAATATTTGGAGGAGATTCCCCTAAACAGAAAGTCCGGGTATATTAACAATTTGTTTTATAATAAGGAATATGCGGCTGATTTAAAGGTCAACAAATCTTCATATTTCCTTATGAAACATTATGACTGTGTGCTTGATGATAAGGTAAAAGTATATAAAAAATATCAAGTTAAAAGTGTGGTTATGGGCGCGTTGGGGATTGTTATTGATAATTTGTCCGAAATTCTGATAAGCATATATCTTGTATATTTAATTGTACAGGGCAACATAAGTATAGGTGACTTTGCAAGTATGCTTACGGCCACCGGTATGCTTAAAAGCAATATGGGTGAATTCTTTGATCTGATTACAAGATCAAATGATTTGAGCATATACGCGGATAAAATCAAACAATTTTATGATCTTCCATCAATAATTGAAAGCTCGACTGACGGTAAACAACCTAACGAAAATGCGTTTTCTGTAGAATTCAATAACGTAAATTTCAAATACAATAATTCTGAATTTGAACTGAAAAACATCAATATTAAGATCAATCCCGGTGAAAAGATTGCTATTGTCGGTGAAAACGGAGTGGGTAAAACCACTCTTACAAAACTACTGCTTCGTCTATATGACCCGGACAGCGGCGAAATAAAGATTGACAATACTAAAATTTCAGATTATGATGTTAATAAATTGCGGAATAAAATAGGAATTGCATTTCAAAAGCCGCTTGTTTATGCAATTCCACTGTGTGAAAATATGCAATTGTATAATGAGACCACACCGGAGACCCTCATAAATCTTTTGGACAAATTACAGATGACTTCTATTTTGGAGAAAAACAACGCAACCCTTTCCACAGAATTAACCAAAGAGTTTGATAAATCAGGCATTATATTATCAGTGGGTGAAGCGCAGAAATTAGGATTATCGAGGATAATGTTCGGTGATTACGGTCTTTTGATCTTGGATGAACCGTCTTCAGCACTTGATCCCATCGCGGAATATGAATTGACAAAGATGATTTTTGATCAAGCCAATAAAGCAACAACAATTATAATTTCACATAGATTATCAACAATTAGAAATGCAGACAGAATATATTTGATTGATAATGGAGAAATCCTTGAGCAAGGTAATCATGATGAGTTAATGCATTTGAAGGGCAGGTATTACACAATGTTTACCAGACAAGCAGAAAATTACATTAAATAGTATTCTATAAGAGGAGTTGTTATTTGTAACGCGATAACAACTCTTTTTGGTGGTTAAAATAAACCGCAAGTTCTACTGTGGGAGCGGTAAAACCAATCAGTGCTACAAAAAATCGGGCGAGCTTTAAGCAAGCCCATTGAAAAGAATGAAACTACAGACCTGATAGAATAAGTAGGCATAAAAAGACAGCCGCATGTGAGCGGCTGCCTGAGATTGTAATGCGATGTCAGACCTTCTGTGCCACTTTTAGGGGTTAAGCCTGTATTTGTCCCTTATATGGCTAGTTGCAAACCACCGGCTTTGCCGGTGGTTTTGATTGTTGTGCGTCAGCTTATCAGTAGTTTTCCTTGCGCACCTCAAAGAAGCTTTGAGGATGAGCGCATACGGGGCAGACCTGGGGCGCTTTCTTGCCCATTACAAGATGTCCGCAGTTGCGGCATTCCCACATCACCATTTCGCCTTTTTCAAATACGTTTTGCATTTCTACATTTTTGAGCAGGGCACGGTATCTTTCCTCGTGGCTCTTTTCAATCATCGCGACCGCGCGGAATTTTTCGGCGAGTTCGACAAATCCTTCTTTCTCGGCATCCGCGGCAAATCTCTCGTACATGTCGGTCCATTCATAATTTTCACCCGCGGCGGCGGCGGCGAGGTTTTCGGCGGTATTTCCGAGTTCGCCGAGCTCCTTGAACCACATTTTAGCGTGTTCTTTTTCGTTGTCCGCGGTTTTCTGGAATATTTCGCATATCTGCTCATATCCTTCCTTTTTAGCCACGCTTGCGAAATAAGTATATTTATTCCGTGCCTGGCTTTCTCCGGCAAACGCCTCCATCAGATTCTTTTCTGTTTGTGTTCCTGAGTATTTACTCATGTCAAACCTCCTTATCTTTGATTAAATTATATGTTTTATAAATCTGAGCTTAAATCTCTTTGTAAATTTAAGCCTTGATTTCTGCGCGTTTCTGAGCTTTGTGTCAAATTCCGCGATCAGTTTCATCTGCTCAGGTGTCATACCGTTTCCGAATTCCTCCGCGGAAAGCGCGTCGAAAATTTCCGAAAAGTCGGTAGTGCTGCGGACAAAGGGTCGTGTTTTTTTCTTTTTTGAGTTCTTGCCGTCGGATTGGTTGGTGTCAACCGGCTCATATCCTTCGGGATATCCGAATATATCCGCAAGCTCAATTGACGCTCTTTTCGCGAAATCATCCTTGAATTCGCCGGGCTGTGGAGTAAGCCCATAGACCGAGAGCATTAAGTAAACGGAATCGGAAATCGCGCGAGCGATTTCCCGGCGGTCCTTCTCCGATGTGTTTTTACCGAAGCTGTCGGACAATACAAGTTCTTTTCGGCTGTTTCTTTCATAATCGGCTTTTTTGGTATCCGACAAAAGCCTGCTTACAACAAATACTGCCGATAAAAGCAGGATTATTATGACGCATATGATTACCGTGTCGCGTATGGTCTGAGCTTTCCGCTCCTGCTGCTCGGCAAGCGCGTTTGATTCGGATTCTTCCTCTTCGGAAAGAGTAGTTTCTTCTTCCGGCGAAGAATCATCTTCCGGTGTGGTTTGGTTTTCACCGTCTATCTGATCCAATATTGAGCCCTGCGAGCCGGACGAACTGCTGTCGTCTCCCGATTCCGGGGAACCGTACATTGCGTTGTAATATTCGGGAGTAGTCTCATACTGAACCCAGCCAATTCCGTCGAACCATACTTCTATCCAGGCGTGCGCCTCGTAGTCGTGAACATATGCCCTATATCTTGCCACCGCGTCCTCGCGTGTGTTGCTTACAAAATCGCAGGCGATGTATCCCTCGTTGTACCGAACGGGAATACCAAGCTCTCGTAATATGAGCGCGGCGGAGGAAGCAAACTGGACACAATAGCCCTGTTTGGTTCTGGTAAGGAAATTTTCCACTCCGTCAAGGTCGGCTGACGCCGCCGAAGTGTCGGGGGTGATTGTATACTCGCACTCCAATGTGTAAATTATATAGTCTATCACACCTCGTACAAGCCGGTCTCTCTGAACATATGTCTCGGCAACCGTGGAATTTTTCAGAGCCGCCAATGTAACGTCAAGCGCATGATTTTCCGCACCGTCCGCGGCTTCGCCTCCGGAGTATATATTGTTTTTTATTTCATCAGCCAGAGAAGCTATAATGTCGCTGTCCGCCTTTTGCGTATATGTGTCATAAACAAAGGTGCTGTAGTTGTAATAGTCGTTCAGGTAATTTTCAAATTCCTCACTTTCCTCAAGAGTAAAGGAATACAGGTATTGCTCAAAAACATTGTTCACCGATTCGGAGGTGTCGAATCTCACGTCATATACTTTTCCGCTGTAGTCGGCGGTAAACGTCAGACTGCAATCCGAGCCGTGAATGGTGTAGGAAGTTTTGCTTCCGACGCCCTTGACGACAATGTCCGATGAATCATGGAGGTATATGCGTCTTGAGCTGTCGTTTCCGTTTTTGTAGTTATATACAAATCTTTTCAAGCCCGGAATATCATCGTCTACCACCGTGAGCGTAACATAGCTTTTATATCCGTTTTCTTCGGGAATATATGAGTTATATATGTATACCGCTTCGGACAACAGATTATATTGCGATATGAGCTCCGAGAGATATTCGCTTCTCAAATCGCTCCTGTGTGAAGGTATATTCGCGACAAACGCGTATTTCAGACCGCTTTCTTTGAATTTACGGCCTGTATAAATACCGTCGAAATAGTTCACGAATGTCAGATCGTCTTTTTTGTCAAGAGTTCCGTACTCAAGCAGCCCGTAGGACGGAATAAAGTAGGACGGGGCGTTGACGAGCGAAGAATCGTCGGTTATACGCCGTATATTGACGAGCATCGATATATATCCCAGACGGGTCATATTGGAATATTTCGTAACGTAATCGTAGTCCTCGGAGGGCAGTGTTTCCGGGGACATATAGTTTATGAATGACAAGGCAAGATTTTCGGAAGGAAAATCGTCTGTGTCAAAGAAAGTTCTGTAATTGTCAAACTGCTCGTCGCTTGCCGGATACCAGCTTCCGTCCCGGTAATCCACGCCTATCCAGTTGCGCATGTATATATTTGCCGCATATTGGGTTTCAATATAGAACAGCTGCTTTTTCTCAAAGTGAAGCTGCTCTGCGTCGGTAGAGTGGGGAGTAAAATTGTCACTGTTTGCTCTGTACTCCAGCTCATCCAGCATGGGACTGTCGCCTTTGAGCACGGCGGTGACATACTGACGCGCCATTTCCATTTTCGCGTCAAATGCGGGAATGGTGTTGAACGAGCCGCTGACCGCGCTTGCGGGCAGAAATATTACGACAAAACAGACGATCAACATGAAAAGTCCGGAAAAACCACCGGCGGCGGTTGAAGCAAGCTTTTGACGGCGCTCATATTTTCTTCTGAGTCTCAGCTCTTTTTTTATTTGCAAGAGTTCCTGTCTGTCAAAATCCGTATTTGACTGATTTTTTCGCCTTTTTTCGGGTTTGGAAAAATAGTCGCTCAGTTCCTCGTCTACGGTATATTCATTTTCCTTTATCCGTTCTTTTCTTTTGCGCTTTTCGGTCTTGCGGTCTGTGTCACCGTGTTTTTCGTGGAGCTTCAGATACTCCTCCGCGCGGGCGCTCAGGGGAGGGCAGTCGTTGTTTGTGTTCAGCACCGATATGTCTGAGCTATGTCTGCCTTTACCGTGAGCGGAATACAACCTGTCAAAGGACGCCATGACAATAATTGAGGCGAACGAAATGATTACAAGCGAAATTCCCCAGTTGCCCTTGGAAATATTGAATACGAATATCGGAACCAGAATAAGTACGCTTAGCACGGCGGGCGGGATTATTCTTGTCCGGCGGATAAGGCAGGGAACAAATACCGCGGCGGTTATAAGCATTACGATACACATTCCCGTAAACTTAAGCTCATCCGTCGGTATGTCCGTGCTTAGGTTTACCGTAAATCTTATGTATGAAAGATATCCCGCGTTGTAAAGCGCCGACATTATGCTGTTTATCACGGTAAGAACCGAGTCGGATATAAGCTTTAAAGGATTTGAGAACGGCGCGAGATACGCGGCGATTACGGCAAGACTTGCCAAAGACCCCATGACGGCGCAATATTTATTCCGGCAAATCAATGCCGCCATGGCCGTAATTATCAAGGAAACCAAAATTATACCGGAGACATTTGTGTCGGTTATCAGATCAAATGACGAACCGACAAATACGGCAAGACCGAGTACAGCCGTCCATATCACAATCGCCCGGCAGATGTAACCGGCAATGCCGGTCGCGGAGCTTTTGCCGGCGTTGCCCGGGGGACATATCAGAATATTGCCCGGCGTCTGCCGAATTTTGTCATTTTCCTTTTTTCCTTTTGATTTTTTGCCCGAATCAGGGGAGATTTTGTCAAGAGAGATGTCATCTGTAATATTTTCATTCCTGTATTTTTTCATTCAGATTCACCTCCGTAATTGGCAGTGACTGCCGATGGAAGATAACCCTCCGTAAGTAAAATGCCGTTTTCCGAGAGCTGTCTGCGGCAGCTTTCTATGTATAACCTGCGGTCCGAGATGTTTTTGAATCGCTCATTCGGATTGTAAAAAATCACCTCTGACGCGCCGAAAGTATCCGAATCGGAGATTCCCGGGAGATTGCATAAGCTTGTGACGGTACGGTTGTCGATTGACGGAACCACGAATATTTTGCTTGAGCTCGGAATGTCATCTGTCATAAGACAGAGTTTGTCAGCCGTCAGAGTGCCGTCGCACAGCGGGGCGGTGGCAAAAAGCTTATATATGGCTTCAAAACTGTCCTCTCCCGCGAGAGTGTATGAATATATTCCGGATTCGGAGCGGTTGTCAAACCACGAAAGAACCACGTATCTTCCTTTTCTCAGCTCTCGTATGACCGCCGCTATTGTGAGTTCAACCGTTCCGTCGGCGAGAAATTCGTTGATATCCTCGGAATATTCGGGGTCCGAAAGCTCGATTGCCTTAAGGTCTGTCGGCATGTCAAAAGATGAGATATCAAAAGCGGCGCTTTCGGAAGGACTGTCGGCAATACGTTTTGTCTTTTTATTAAGCCGTTCCGCTTTTCTCATTTGCTGCTCGAGCTTTTGACTTAATTCGCTGTCACTGATTTCACGGATAAAGTCCTCGTTTTTGACTTCCTTGACGGAGCTTGCTTTTCTGTCTTCCCGAATATTGTCCCGGCGCGGCTTCACTTTGCCCGAGTGTTTTTTGGGCTTTTTTAAATTTTCAGATTCGTTTTTCGCGTTGTTCTCAAAGTGATTTGATAGGTCGCAGTATATAAGAGTCGTGTTTGAGGTGCCGGTGTTGAAGTCCTTTACAACAAAATCGTCGGATTTTGAGGAAAGCTTCCAGTGTATGGATTTCAGCGGGTCTCCCGCGCGGTATTCGCGAATATCGCTTATCTCAAGCTTGTCATATGTAATGTTGGATTTCAGGGTTTTGGCGGCGCTGTCGGAGACGGCGCTTGTTTCGGGATTCTCAAAGTTCAGTCTGCGCGGCATTACGTAAAAAGTGTTTATACTTGAAATATTGATCCTGATACGCATTATTTTCAGAAAATCATACACATACAGGTATTTTATGCCTATCTCATATGTCCCTCTGTATCTGAAGCTTACGTTGTCGTTTATGTCGTACTTTGAAAACGGCGCCATTGATATTTTAACCGTATTGTCCTCACAGCGCACACTGCTGCTCAACGGCAGACTGATTACCGCGTCGATGAACGGGTACGCGAAAGGGGACGAATTGTTCAGTGTGAATTCGTATTTGCAAGGCATGTATTTTTCTGTGGTTTTGGATTCGGATAAAATCGAGGCGTATAAAGTCAGTTTGGCGGTGAGGATATACAGAAAGAGAAAAACCGGAAGCACCAGGACGAAAAGAAAGAAAATATGCGACGCCGAATTTCTGAGCGCCTGAGTGAATACCAGGGAAGCTACGACCAAAATGATGTATTTGGAAAAAGCCGGTGTAAACTCAAATGAGCTGTATTCTTTGGAGCCCGACCGCTTTTCCTTTTTGCTTTCGGGAAGCCGGATCTTTGAAATCAGGGATTTCAAAGGCTTTACGGTTATGTCCGAAAGGCTTATCTCGTCGGAAGAATTTGCTTTTACACCTTTCAGAATAACGGTTCTTACAAATATTATGAACAAGAGCGGTATAAGCGAAACTATAGAGGACGCCAGCGCCCATGTGGAGCTTCTGTACTGAAGGTCTGCCGCCGGGAGTATAAACGGCACCATGATTTTTCCGACGACAAGCTTATAGAAAACATATGAAGAAGTTGAACACGCGAATATTACGGCGTTTCCCGCGATGAGTTTGTCCGCGGTTCTTTTATACATTTTTTTTATGTTTGCCGTCAGCAATACCGCGGATACGAGCGCGGATATTGCCGAAATCAGGTAACATATTCCCGAAAGATTCAGAGAAAGCTCGGACAGCCACAAAAGACCGTTGTCGTCAGCCGCCTCTCTTAAAGCGTCCGTCAGGGAATTTGTGCCTCCGAAAAGGTAGGATATTGTCTGATAAGCTTTAATATCGATTGACTGTACCGCTCCGTCGCCGTCGGTATATGTAAACTTGATAAAAGAGAAAAACAGGGTCGTCACTGTAAATATCAACAGCAAAATCTGCAAAACGGCGCATATTATTCGGAAATTTTTTTTGAAAGCCTTAAAAGTATCGGAAAAGGGATTTTCCTTTTTTATTAATACGGCGGAACATTCAGGACATTTTTTTGTGCCCACGGGCAGAATCGAGGCGCACTTCGGACACTTTATACCGAGAGTGAGACCGCAATTGCGGCAGTATGTACTGTCGCTTTTTACCGGTCTTCCGCAGTTCGGACAGATTTTAGTTTGCTCCATAAGTCAGATTCCTCCCGTGAGAGTCATCTTTTACTCTTGTAAGGGACTTCGGTCGAACGCAGAATTTCACTCAGAATATCATGAGCGGTAATCCTTGACAGCTTTGCCTCCTGCGTCAACATAAGCCGGTGAGCTATCGCCGAGTGAAATACGGAAGCGATATCATCGGGCAATACATAATTTCTTCCCTTGATAAACGCGTATGCCGAAGAAAGGTGCATAAGCGCAACCGAAGCGCGCGGAGAGGCTCCGAGGGCGAGAGAGGAATGTTTTCTTGTGGCGGTGATGAGAGAGACTATATAGGAGTAAATTTCGTCGTCTATATGTACGGAGCAGACAATATTTTTTACCGCGTTTATTTCATCGGCGTTTATTTTGCATCCGACAGTGTCGATGGGATTTGAGGAGTGACGCGCTTTTATAATGTCTTTTTCTTCCGCGGGCGTGGGGTAGCCCATGCTGATCTTTATCGCGAAACGGTCAAGCTGAGCTTCGGGAAGAGGGTATGTGCCCACATATCCGGACGGGTTTTGCGTGGCGATGACCATAAAAGGGTCGGGAATAGACAGGGTATTTCCGTCAACGGTTACTTTGCTTTCTTCCATTGCTTCAAGCAAAGCGGACTGCGTTTTGGGAGAGGCGCGGTTGATTTCATCCGCAAGCAGGAGGTTGCACATGACAAGGCCCTCCCTGAATTCAAATTCTTCTTTCTGACGGTTGTAAATATTGAATCCGGTAATATCGGACGCCATAACGTCCGGTGTGAACTGAGCGCGTTTAAATGAAAGTCCGGTCACCCTGGCTATTGTGGAGGCGAGGGAAGTCTTTCCGGTGCCGGGAACATCCTCTATCAGAACATGGGAGCCCGAAAGCATACTTGTGAAAAGCAGCACGATTTCTCTGCGCTTTCCCACTACGACTTTTTCTACCTCGTCAATTGCGGCAATAACTTTATCGTGGGCTGTTCTGAATTCCTCGCTGACATCGGCATCGGTCTGAAAATCTTTTGAACTGTCTTGTTTGGCATTATCCTGCCCGGTGATTGTTTTGGAATTTTCTTCTGCTTTCATTCCTTTATTCCTTCCCATAAAAAGACAATAATTCATTGCATACTAAACAATAAAAATTATATCATATTTTACAGGTCGTTGTCAATAGTTCATAATAATGTTTATATTTTTATTACAATTATATAATTATGTAACTCCGTATAACTTTGATGTTTACAACCAATGGTATGGATACTTTAAACAAATATTTTAAGGTACTTGCCGCGGAAAAATTTCAGATTCGGTACATTTTTGTCAGCCGACAAAACAGAACAAATGTGCTATAATTATGGCTGAAGCAAGTATGCTTCAGATTATTAAATTGAGGAAGGAAATGAAAATGATGTTTGAAAAAATCGCTCATAGACAAAACGGCATTGCGCGTTTTCGGAGCGGGCGCGGGGAGGTAAGAAATGACGGTAAATGAAGCTATCGAATATACGGACAGCGTAAAGCCAAATGGTTATGCCTCGGACATAAAGCTGCGTTGGCTTAATGAGGCCGAGGGATTTGTGCAGTCCGAAATAATGGAAGTAAATACCTCGGATATCAAAAAGTATACCGAGTCCGATATGTCAAAAAAACTGTTGGTTCCTGAGCCGTATTCATGTCTGTATTCCTTTTATATGATGGCAATGATAGACTTCATGAACGGGGATTTTGACAAATACGAAAATTCGTCTCAGGCTTATAACAACGCTCTGCGGTCATACGCGAAACTGTATGTAAGGAAAAACGGAAATGGCTAAAATTAAAATTGACAGGATAAAAATACCCGGAAATCTGCCGACCGGGATGAAGCTCGAATACCTTGAAAAACACATATTGCATCTTGAACAGCAGCTTGAATATATTCTTGCCAATCTTTCGGATGACAATTTCAAAAGACGGTAATACCGATGAAGACAGGATATAAGTTTGAAAATGAATTTTCAGACACGCTTTTTGTGCCACGGCGTCAAGAGCACGGAAAACGCTGATTCAGAGTAAGAAAGGAATGGTAATAAAAATGTATTTAAAAAAAGGAAACGGAAAGGAAAAGGGCGGGAGGTATGAATATAATTTATTTACGGGACAAAAAAAGCCATGGAAGACCGGAGAGGGTGAAAATATATCGCTTTACAATATTTCCTCGGACAGATACCCGCAGCTTTCACCGAGAAAAAAATACGCCGCAAACCAAACCTCTCATTTGTTGACAAGCATCGGAAGCGCGGGAAGCGAACTGTATTACACGACTTCAAACGGATTTTATTACGGCGGGACTTTGGTCGGAAGCGTTAATTTTACACAAAAACATTTTTTGAATTTTCAGAAAATGATACTTATTTTTCCCGACAAGAAATATTATGATACCGATAACAATTATTTCGGCAGTCTTGTGACCGGCACGGGAACCGTAAGCGCGCTTGTATCTTCAACTCAGCGCGTGTCCGAAAATCCGGGGCTGAACACACTCACGACTGTTTCCGGAGTAAAACTGAGCGATTATTTTGAGACCGGAGACGGTGTGTATATAAGCGGAGGGAGTGTTATTGACGGTTCATATACTGTACGCGGAACCGACAAGGAAAGCGGCGCGCTTTATTTTGATGACGGGCAGTTCGGAGAGGGAGACGGTTTTTCGGCTGATGTTACCCTGTCAAACGGGGTGCCGGACGGAGGAGCGATGTGCGTATGCCAGAATCGGGTCTGGACATATTCGGGAAACCGCGTTTTCGCGTCCGCTCCCGGCGATCCTTTTATATGGAGAAGATACGACGGAGATGAAAACTCATGTTATTTCGCGGAGTCGGGAGAATTTGAGAGTTTTACATACTGCACCGAAATGGATGGATATCCGGTGTTTTTTACACCGAGCGGAATTTATAAGGTCTACGGAGACTGTCCGGCAAATTATTATCTTTCCTGCTGCGCGAGATACGGAGGGCTTAGCGCCTTCGAGCATTATTCCGCGGCGTATGTGGGTTCGGAGCTGATGTATTTGTCGGACGGAAAGGTGATGCGGTTTTCGGGAGGAAAACCGGAAGCCGATGAAAACTTTCCGGGAATAGGAGCGAACGGAGGAGTAGGAGGCAGTGACGGGGAGAGATATTATTTGTCCGTACAGGTATCATCCGGGCAGAATGTACTGTATGTTTACGATATGTACAGCGGCAAATGGCAGCAGTACTCCGAATTGGGTTTTCAGGGGTTTGCCAGATGTGGCAATGCCTTTTACGGAATAAACGAGTCGGATATTGTCATACTTAAAACATCCGAATTTTTGCCATCGGACTTTGCGGAAGAGGGCGCGGTGACAAGTACCGCGGAATTTTCGGACGTGTATTTTGACTCTCCGGTATATCCGTACAGATTGGGAGTGGTGCTTGAAACCGGGACTGACGGAGAGGTTGATTTTTACATGATGTATGACGGAAGCGGAGAATGGTATGAATCCGGCTCGGTTGAAGAGGAATTTGAAGGGATGAAACTGTTTGATTTCGCACCTGTCAGATGCGACTCGTGGCGACTGAAAGTGCAGGGAAGCGGAAGCTATGCGATAAAGAAAATATGGGTTGATTATACTTTGGGGCAGTAAAAAACGTGTTGAATTTAAATAAAAAGAAAACTTTTGGCTTAATTTTATTAATTCCTTGACAAATTTCCGCAAAAGGAGTATAATAACAACGTAAGGCTTTGCGGGCACCTGACCGCAGGGGGTTACGATTCGTGATAAATAAAACCGAAATTTATTTTATCATTATTATGCGAAAGGAAAGGTTATTTTGATATGGGAAATAATATGGAATGGCTGTCGCTGGTTGTTCTCGGCGTAATGCTCGTTTTCATGATAGTCAGCGGTCTGATAGCTCTCATAAGAGGGTTTAAGAAGACTCTCGGCTCTACAGTTGTGATAGTCGTGTCGGCGATTCTCTCGTTTATTCTGACGACTGTATTCTGCCGTCCGGATGCCGAGTGGATTACCGGAGCCGTTGATATGCTGAAGGACTTGCTGAATTCGGATCAGTTAGGACAGTTGTTTGAAGAATCCGCGTTGGGAAACGCGACGGTTTATTACGGTGTTATGCTTATATCTCCGTTTGTATTTATGGCTTTGTTCTTTGTCATCAGATTGATTCTCGGAATTGTGATGAGAATAGTCATGAAGCTTATACCGCTGTTCAACCACAGCGGAGCTTTGCTCAACAGGCTTGGAGGGGCGGTACTCGGTATAGTGAACGGATTTGCCGTAGTGCTTATTTTGCTTATGCCGTTTCTCGGAACCGTAAATGTTATTGATGCGGCTGCCGATGAGATAAGCGCAATGGAGATTGCTCAAAATCAGTATAGTGCGTCAGAGGATAATAATTCCGGTAATCAGCCGGAAAACGGAGCCGAAACTTCATTTGACAGCATCAAGGACTTTACAGACCCGTTGGTAAATGAAGGCGCGGGCAAGTTTATGCTCAGCTTCGGCGGCGAGGCGCTTTACGATTCGGTATCCAGCGCACGCTACGACGGCGAGAAAATTACGCTTAAGAATGAGGTTACCAGCCTTCTGGGAATGGTAAACAGTGTGTCTTTGCTGGCGCAGGATGTAACTACATATGACGATACGCAGATACAGGCACTTGACAACACCGCTCAGTCGTTGGAGGATTCAACGCTTTTGCGCGATATCTCCTCCGGACTGCTTTCCGATATGTCAGACAAGTGGCTGAACGGTGAAAGCTTCCTCGGAATTCAGAAGATAGACGCGGGAGAGCTGCTTAATCCTATCGTCACTGAGATGCTTGAGATTTTCAGCACATCGAATAAGGACAATATCGCGAAGGATTTCAGAACATTTGCCGATGTGTTTGAAATACTTATTGAAAACGATATATTCGCGTCGGCGTCGGACTTTGAAGCCCTGCTTGATAAACTCGGAGGCGACGGCGTTATTACAGAGATAATATCAACGATTGAAGAAGACGAGAGAATGCTCCCGCTTGCGAATGAAATAAAAGGTCTGAGTGTGCGAGCGCTGTCCTCTGTGCTCGGAATTGAGGATACCGAGGAATATGACGCTCTTATGGGCAACATTGCGAGCGTAATGAACAACGCGTCGGGACTGTCGGAATCCGAGAAGAAAGAGGCTGTTAAGGAAGGACTTACCGAATCTCTCGCCGATTACGGCGTTACGATTTCGGGAGACGCGGCGGATATGGTTACCGATATAATCATTACCGAGCTTGGAGACCGCGACAACCTTGATGTTGACGATATTAAAGATTTCATCGCGTCTTACGCGATTGATAACTCCTCCTCTCTCGATGAGGCAGAAAATCTGTTCTGATTGTATAATGTAATATCAAAAACCCCGATACGGCGTTTGCACGTATCGGGGTTACTTTTTAGAACTTTTTCGGCGTATTAAGTTTTTCGGACTGACCGCAAAACTTAAAGACACAGTTTTGCTTCGAGCGCTTTTTTTACTTCATTTATAAAGCGGGAAGTAGAAACCTGTGTGACCTCGGTTCCTTCGTTTACAAGACCCGCAAGGTCCTTTGTCATTATATTGCGGTTGAGAGTGTCTATGCAGGCTTCCTCAAGCAGGTTTGCAAAGCGGACAAGGTCCGGAAGACTGTCAAGTTCTCCTCTTTTTTTCAATGCCCCCGACCACGCGAATATGGTAGCCATGGGGTTTGTAGAGGTTTCCTCGCCTTTGAGGTAACGGTAGTAGTGGCGTGTTACGGTGCCGTGGGCAGCCTCGTATTCGTACTTTCCGTCCGGGGAAACCAACACGGAAGTCATCATGGCAAGCGAGCCGAATGCGGTGGATACCATATCGCTCATTACATCGCCGTCGTAGTTCTTGCACGCCCAGATGTATCCGCCCTCGCTGCGGATAACGCGCGCAACGGCGTCGTCTATCAATGTATAGAAATATTTTATTCCGAGTTCTTCAAATTTTTCCTTGTATTGTTTTTCGTAAATGTCTTCAAAAATCAGCTTGAAGGTCTGATCGTACTGCTTGGAGATGGTATCCTTTGTGGAGAACCACAGATCCTGCTTTGTATCTATTGCGAATTTGAAGCATGAATGCGCAAAGGAAATAATTGATGAGTCTTTGTTATACATACCCTGAATTACGCCGGGACATTCAAAATCGTATATGGTTTTGGAAAACTCCTCACCGTTCTCACCCTTGAATGACAATGTGGCGGTACCCTTGCACGGCACACGGTATTCGGTTGCTTTGTATACATCGCCGTAGGCGTGACGGGCAATGGTAATGGGCTTTTTCCAATTGCGCACTACCGGTTTAACCGAATCGATTATAATGGGCGCGCGGAAAACGGTGCCGTCGAGAATCGCGCGGATAGTTCCGTTCGGAGATTTCCACATCTGAGACAGGTTATATTCCTCGACCCTTTGCTTGTTGGGAGTAATTGTGGCGCACTTGACCGCCACGCCGTATTTTTGAGTGGCATATGCCGAATCAAATGTCACTTTGTCCTGAGTTTTTTCTCTTTCGGGGAGACCGAGGTCATAATATTCTGTATTGAGGTCAACATACGGAAGCAGCAGTTCGTCTTTTATCATTTTCCAGATGATTCTTGTCATTTCGTCGCCGTCCATTTCGACAAGCGGGGTTTTCATTTTAATTTTTTCCATATCAGAAATTCTCTCTTATATATTATTTTCAGTAAGTTTAAAGTTTAAATGGTTGCGATGAATCAGAGATTGTTTTTGCGTTTGTAATAATTCATAAGGCAACCGTCGAGCAAAATCTGTCTTTCCTCGTCCGTAAGGCCGCTTATATACAGTTTTATATCCGAAACTTCTCCGTTCCGAGAAATAATCTTCGCGTCAAACTCGTCTTTTTTATCTTCAAGCTTCTTTCTGATTTCCGGTATAAAAATGCAGTCTCCCGGCTCACAGTTGAACTTGGTGTCAGGGTCGAGCGTAAAGGGAAGTATACCCCAGTTTATGCAGTTGGAGCGGTATCTTTTTGTGGCGAATTCGTAGCATATGTTGGCAAAACCACCCAAAACCTTCTGACATGACGCCGCCTGTTCTCTCGCTGAGCCGTCGCCGGGTTTGTTGGCGAATACGCATGAGCCGTATTGAGTGTTTTTGCTCAAAGCGTCCGCATCTCCGACCTTAGAGAGAATATTCGTGAGTTCGGCAGAGGGGTTGTTGTCTCTTCTTTCCTTTTCTTCCTTTGCGATTGCCTTTGCGCGTCCCACGTATTCGGGAACCCGGCGGGAAAGCGCAAACTCGGAAAGGCGCAGCGGATTTGAACGCAGAGAAGAGGTTTCCCCGGAGGGAATAAGTTCGTCGGTGGTGGTTACCGGGTCGTGTATTACCGCCGCGAGTCTGACCAGCAGATTGTCGGCAAGCTCGTACTGTGGCGGCCAGTCGGTGATGTTGGGACCGAGAATAAGTTCGGTTTCGGGTTGAGCTTTTCCGAATCCGTAATATACCCGCTTTTCATAGACGGATTTGTCAAAATGATACTCAAGGGGCTTGTAGTTGTAGTCGATATCCGTAGCGGCGCAGATTTTTCCTCCGTTTGCGGCGGTGGCGGCTATAGAACGCGCGTCCATCAGCGCGACTCCGGAAATCTGTCCTTCACCCGGCTTTGAGCCTTCGCGGTTGGGGAAATTACGTGTTGTATGGCGCAGTGAAAGTCCGTTGTTTGACGGGACGTCCCCGGCTCCGAAGCAGGGACCGCAGAAAGATGGCTTAATCAGCACGCCGTCCCGGAGAAGTTTTTCTGATATGCCCGCGCGTGTGAGTTCTATAGATACCGGTATGCTTGTGGGATATACCGAAAGTGAGAAATATCCGTTTCCGACATTTCCGTTTTCAAGTATGGCGGCGGCTTCGGCTATGCTGTCGAACATTCCTCCGGCGCATCCGGCGATTATGCCCTGATCCGCAAGAACCGAGCCGTCGGACTGAACTTTGGAGAGCAGGTCAAACGAGGATTTCGGAAATTTAGCCTTTGCGTCGGCCTCGACGGACGCGAGGATGTCCCTTGCGTTTTCATTGAATTCGTGAATGGTGTATGTATTCGAGGGATGGAAGGGCAGAGCTATCATTGATTCAACTGAGGAAAGGTCAATTTCAATCAGGGAATCATAATACGCGACCCTCCCGGGAGAGAGCTTTTTGTAATCTTCGGGTCTTTTGTGAGTTTCATAGAACTTTTTCACCGTGTCGTCTGTCTCCCAGATAGAGGACAGGCAGGTGGTTTCGGTGGTCATGACGTCGATGCCGTTTCTGAAATCTATCGGCAGATTCTTAAGACCGGGTCCTGTAAATTCAAGCACTTTATTTTTGACGAATCCGTTTTTAAACGTGGCTCCGACAAGCGCGAGCGCCACATCGTGAGGACCGACGCCCTTACGGGGACATCCCGTCAGATATACAAGGACTGTCTGCGGTGTTTTTATGTCATATGTATCTTTCAAAAGCTGTTTTACAAGTTCGGGACCGCCCTCGCCCACTCCCATGGTGCCAAGCGCGCCGTAACGTGTGTGGGAGTCCGACCCGAGTATCATCTTACCGCATCCGGCGAGTTCTTCGCGCGCGTATGAATGGATTACGGACTGATTTGCGGGAACATATATACCGCCGTATTTTTTAGCCGCGGAAAGTCCGAAAACATGGTCGTCCTCGTTTATGGTTCCGCCCACCGCGCAGAGACTGTTGTGGCAGTTTGTCATAGCGTAAGGAATGGGGAATTCTTTCAGACCTCCGATCCTGGCAGTCTGGATGATACCTACATATGTGATATCGTGCGATACCATGGCGTCAAACTTGATTTTCAGATTTTCACTGTCATTTGAGACATTGTGTGAAGAGAGTATCTGATACGCAAGAGTGTTTTTGCGCGCCTCTTTCGGGTTTGCGGCATAGTTTTGTTCAATTTTACCGTCCACGAGAAAGACGCCCTGACTTTGTAATCTTATCATGTTTTGAATCCTTCCTTTTATGACTATTGTTTTTATATCTGAATAAAAATTAATGTTTTGAGGCGAAACATACAGCAAGTAAAACAGCATTGTATATACGTTGTATGCAAGGCTATCTACAACATTATATCATTTTTTGGCGTGAAGGTCAATAAGCATATTGAAAAATATTGATTTTTGTGTTAAAATATAAATACAGAAGAGAAAGACAACTTTCAATTGGACAATGATTATAATATGATAAAAGATAATTTCGGAAGGCAATTTATGAGAATCAACAACGATTTTTACAGGCAAAGCGCGCTTGACGCGGCGCCCGCGCTTTTGGGAAAGCTTATCTGTAAAAGGGACGAGAACGGGATCTTGAAGATGCGGATAACCGAAACCGAATGCTATATGGGAATCTCCGATACAGGCTGCCATGCGTCAAAGGGAAAGACCGAGAGAAATTCTCCGCTATGGCTTGAGGGCGGATTTACATATGTTTATCTGTGTTACGGTATGTACAATATGTTTAACGTTATAACCGGAAATGAAGGTGATCCTCAGGGGGTATTGGTACGCGGAGCGGAAGGCTTTGACGGTCCCGGAAAATTTACAAAATATGCCGGCATAGACCGTGGTTATAACAGAATTGACCTGCGCACCTCCGACCTTCTTTGGATAGAGGACGACGGGGCTTGCCCCGAGTATGATTCGCTTGTAAGAGTCGGCATAGATTACGCCGAAAAGGAGGACAGGGAAAGGCTCTGGCGCTTTCGCGTGCGCGTTTGAGGCCCGCGCCACTTTTTAATTTGACAAAATAAAATAAAAATATTGTAAAATGACTTGCAAAAAAAATGATAATATGTTATAATACTTGTGAGTGAATAAAAAGTTTTGTCGTGTCTGAACTTTCATGAGCTGATAGATTTTTCGGTGTTATTAATACGGATTTGCATCTGGCTGCAGGTTTGGTATCGGGAAGAAAGGAATTGCTGAAACATGAACACTAAATTAAAAAACAATTTGCCATTGATATTTCTTATCCTCGGAGGATTGCTTATTATCGGCGGTATACTCGTTATGATATTCGGCGCCGGAAACAGCGAGGGATTGATTAAAGTTTTGTTTATACTTATATCGGTGGTCATGATTCTGCTCGGCTGTGTCTGCATCTATTTCATAACGACCCTGCCGTCAAAATCTCAGCCGAACTTTTTCCTGTATGATACCGCGTCGGGGACAAATATGCCTGTGGAAAGTCTTACGTTTAAGCATGTAAACAAGAAAATGACATATTTTATGAGCCATATTGCGTCCAATGCCAAAGAAATGTGGACGGAAGATATAATCGGAAGTGACAGTGACGCGTTCGGCGAAGAGGATATTTTCAGACCGCTTGCGGCTTATAAAATGATTTATGATCTGGTAGACCGCGCGAGCAGTACAATGTGGCAGTTTTATCTTGACGCCAGCGATGATATAATCGTGTCTGTCGAGGACGCGCTTGCCTCATGCGGAGATACGGAGCTGGGAAAGGTCTTGCGTCAGCTTCATAAAAACGCGGCGGGAGACTATACAAAAACTTCTACTTTTTTGAATAACAACAAGACTTATCTTCAGAAAAAGATGATGAAGTATATAAAGACCAATATAGATAAATTTTAATTTCCGTCGGCGCCGGTATAAACCGGTTGCCGGCAGTTTTAAATTTGTTTATTTAAGTCAGAAAGGGAAATTGTAATGTTCACGGTTAAACTTGCCGGTATGTGCGTGGAATTTGACAACAGATACGGTCATTTGTATGAATACTGCCGCGATTGGCTTACGCGGGAAGCGCCTCTGTTCCGGGTTAAGGTTTATCCCGATGAAACAGAGACTTATATGAAAAACTGCGGTATGCCGGTCAGTGAGGCTGTGGCGGAGAGAATACTTGCTTACCGCAAAGCGTGTGCCGGGCTTACCGAGTACGGTGTTTTCCTTCTGCACGGCGCGCTTATTTCATACCGCGGTCAGGGTGTTTTGTTTATAGCCGGACGGGGAATCGGAAAGACCACACATATAAGACTTTGGAAGGAATGTTTTGGAAAAGAAGTCGTATTTATCAACGGGGACAAGCCCCTTGTGAAAAAAATCGGCGATAAATATGTCGGTTACGGAACACCGTGGAGAGGCAAGGAGGGGCTTGGATGCAACTCAAGCGTTCCGATAAACTCTGTGTGTTTTCTGGACAGGGCGGAAAAAGTGTCCGTGAGCATGATAAGCGCCAAAGACGCCGCTTCGCTTGTGGCTAAGCAGACCGTATACCCCGCAAGGACCGAACAATACGATACTTTTTCGGAAAATATAGCCGATTTTCTTAAAAGCACCCGGTTGTTTTACGCAAGAGTAAATATGAATGTCAACTCGGCAATCTCGGTCAGAGATTATCTGTTCGGAAAATAAACTTTAAGGATTGATAAAAAAATAAATGAAAAACGCCCGTCTTTACCTGCTTTTGCAGGCATGATTCGGGCGTTTTTGTCATAGTTATTCAACGGTATTATAGTGCATTATATTGTAAGAGTTGGCGAGATTGTTCCATGTGTTTCTGTCGACCCTGCCGGTCGGTGTTATACCGTGTATTTTCTGAAAGTCCATAATCGCGTTTGAAGTGGGCAGATCATATTTTTCATTGATTTCAACGGCGTCAAACGGATAGTTTTTCGAGAGTTCGCTTATAATGTGCTGCAATACCCCTATCTGCCAGCCTTCATTACCGATTCCGAATGAATAATTTTCCGGATTAACGGGGAAAAATTCTATTCTTACTATCGGAGAGTGTTTATCTATTGATTCATCGTATTTTTGTTTTAGAAGTTCCCATGTGTTGAAATCAACTGTTCCGGTCTGCGGTAGTTCATACTTTCGCTGAAAATTTCTGACGGCGTGAGAAGTATTGTTTTCCCAGATACCGTCTATCGCGACATTTGGAATTTGCGGGTCGTGATATGATAATTGCCTTAAATATTTCTGAATCATGGCAATTGCTTCTTTTTCATTTTGTCTGTAGTTCATAATTTTCGCTCCGTTTTGAATATTGGAAAAACTCGGAAATACGCAAATATGCTTAATATAACCAAATTAGGATGTTCGCCGCTTTTTTCAGCGGGGAAGTTTCCCGCTGAAAACATTGAATGACAGGTATTGGTCCTTTTATTGAAAATTATCACGGAGATCTATTGACCTAACTCATATCCCGGATACTGACCTTCATTGAGACGTGACCCGTTATACAGGTCGCTGTAAAG
>CASEEB010000025.1 GCA_949286815.1 uncultured Eubacteriales bacterium
ATAGTTTTGAAAAATACAATGAAACTGCGGTCAGGCGCGATTATACCGCAGATAACCAGAGAAGAAGCGGAAAAGTGTAAATATCTTACCAGAAGTGTTCTGATGCAGATGCACCTTATGCCCAAGGGAGACCCGGCGGCATTTGATAAAGCCGCGGACGGAAGTATCATATATTATTTTGACCCTTCCCGCGTCGTCGAGGCTCCGCCGGAACAGTGGTATTTTCCGAAGTCCAAAAAGGAAAGCATGACGCTTGACAGCGGAACCGTGATAGAAAGAATGAGCATAAGAAACGCCGCGACATGCTCCTATTACACAAAAGAAAGACTTGAGCAGATGCACTATGAGGCAATCGAGGAACCCGTCGCCTTTACGGTTAAAGCCGACGGAAGTATTCTTTACTTTTACGACAAAAAGACCGCTCTCAGACTGCCGCTTATGTGCGTCAAATGCGGTAAAAACATCCGATACAGAAAAAAACTCTGCAAGGAATGTTATGAAGAAGATTTAGCCGTCCGACGGGCAGAAGGTGACTTGTACAGAAACGCCGAATATTTTATGGACCGTGAAAAAGTACTGTTTTTTGACCTCGAACTGACCGGAGTGTATGACCATGATGAGATTATTTCAATTTCTATTATTGACGCGAACGCTAAAGTTATAATGAACACTCTTGTAAAGCCTTCTCATAAGAAAAAATGGAAAAATACCGTAAAGATTCACGGCATAACTCCCGAAATGGTCGCGGACAAACCTTTGCTTGACGACCTTATTCCGGAAATAAAAGAGATATTTGACAAAGCCGACAACCTTATAGCATACGGAGTCTCTACCGACTACAGTCATATAAAATATATATACGATACCGAAGAAGAAAGAGAATTATTAAAAAAGAAGACCAGATGCTGCGCCAACGAATTTGTCCGTTACGCGCACGAACATTTTCCGGATATGCAGCACGCCGCCCTTACGGACGCCATGTCGGTGCTTGGGATCGAGTGGAACGGTGTTCCTCATTCTTCAATAGCCGATACGGTCGCGTGCATGAAGGTCTGGGAAAAACTTTTTCCGAATTATTATAAAGACAATAAATTATCGTAAGTTACCTTTTAAATATCTGAAAAATCAAGCCGTCATCGGCAAAAAGTATTCTATTTGCGCCGCCTGCGGCGGCATGGCCTGCGGCGGCATGGGAGATTAATATGAGAGAAATCTTGCTGTGCAAATACGGGGAAATTATCCTTAAGGGCGCCAACAAACGCTATTTTGAGGACATGCTGTGCAAACAGCTGCGTCAGCGAGCAAGCAAATTCGGAAGCTTTTCGATAACCCGTTCTCAAAGCACCATTTACATAGAGCCAAAAGACGACAGCGCGGACATTGATTCCATGTTCAACTGCGCGATGAACACTTTCGGTATAATTGCCGTAGGCAGAGCCGCGGAATGTAAAAAAGATCTCGAGGATATCAAAAGAGTCACAAGGGAATATATTCCCGCTTTTCTTGAGGGAAAACACAGCTTTAAGGTCGAGGGTAAAAGGTCTGATAAGACCTTCGCGTACAATTCGATGCAGCTTGCGCAGATCATAGGCGAAGAAATTCTCGACGTTATGAATGATAAAATCAAAGTCGACGTCCACCATCCCGAAACAGTTGTTCGGGTTGAGGTCCGCGAAAACGCCGCGTATGTTCACGCGGGACAGTTCAAAGCGGCGGGCGGAATGCCCGTAGGCTCCAACGGACACGGACTTTTGCTTTTGTCGGGCGGTATAGACTCACCGGTAGCGGGCTATATGATGGCTAAACGCGGAATGAGAATAGAGGCTGTACATTTTGAAAGCGCGCCCTACACCAGTGATCTGGCGAGAGAAAAAGTAATTAAGCTTGCCCGCATTTTATCGGCATACACGGGAACTATATATGTCCATGTCGTATCTCTTACACATATACAGGAAGAATTGGTAAAAAACTGTGAAGAGGATTATTTTACTCTTCTTTTGAGACGGTATATGATGGCAATTGCCTGCAAGGTAGCAGAGGACCACAATGCCGGATGCCTCATAACCGGTGAAAGTCTCGGGCAGGTAGCTTCTCAGACCGCCGAGGCAATCACAGTTACAAATCAGGCGTCTTGTCTTCCCGTATTGCGTCCCTGCATCGGACTTGACAAAGAGGAGATAGTAGAAATATCCCGCAGGATAGGGACATTTGACACCTCTATAGAACCTTATGAAGATTGCTGCACCGTGTTTACACCGCGCCACCCGAGAACAAGGCCGGATCTCGGTAAGGTATTGATTCAGGAAAATAAACTTGACTTCAATTCATTGGTGGATGAGGCGCTGAAAACCGCTTACACCGTAAAAGCCGATCCGTTGTACTGATAAACCTCATACTTTCACGTGATTAAATAAGGGGCTAAGCCCCGTAATTCAGCGTTTTCAGTGGGAGATCTTATCTCCTTACTGAAAAAATTAAGTGGCGTCCGCCTGAGAGAAGGGGGACATCTTAATTTAGTTATAATCTGTACGGACTTATTTAAGTCGGTATGGAAAGGAGCTCATTTGATATGGAACAAAAATACTATGAAATGACAATAGCGGGATTGAAAAGAGAACTGCCGCTTTGTCCGCTTAACGACAAACTTATGATTGCGGGCTTTGTGATATTCGGCGACCCGGAGCTGACCACCGCCTGTGCAAAGGAGCTTATTTCCAAAGCGCCGGAGTATGATTACATGATCTCTGCCGAGGCAAAGGGAATACCGCTTGTTCATGAAATGGCGAGACTGCAGGGTAATCAAAAATACTTTCTCGCCAGAAAAGCCCCAAAAATGTACATGACCGGAGTCTTCAGCGTAGAGGTAAAGTCGATTACCACCGCCGCTGTTCAGCATCTTTATCTTGACCAAAAGGACGCGGAACTTATGAAAGGCAAAAGAATACTTGTGGTTGACGACGTTATATCGACCGGAGAATCTCTGCGCGCCATTGAGGAATTGGTAAAAGAGGCGGGCGGTACTGTTTGCGGCAGAATGTCTATTCTCGCGGAAGGTAACGCCGCGAAAAGAGACGATATCACGTATCTTGAGTATCTTCCGCTGTTTGACAGCGACGGAAATGAAATAAAGCAATAAAGCGCATTTAAGTATTAAAGAAAGGAATTAATTATAAAATGGCAGAATTTTTAAGCGCGGCTGACAAAAGATCATATTATTGCGGTGAAATACCCGAAAGCTCAGTTGGGACAGAGGTCTGTGTCATGGGTTGGGTACAGCGTCAAAGAGACCTGGGTTCTTTGATTTTTATTGATTTAAGAGACAGGACAGGCATTGTTCAGCTCGCGTTTGACGAAAGTACCGACCGTGACGTCTTTGAAAAGGCTTTTTCCTGCCGCGCGGAATATGTTGTCTGCGCTCACGGTATTGTTCGCCGCAGAGGGGACGGAGCCGTCAATGCCAATCTTGCAACCGGCAGCATTGAAATTTATGTCAAAAGTATGAAAATCCTTTCCGCCGCGCAGACTCCTCCTTTTGAGGTCAGCGATTCCAAAAAAGCAAAGGATGAAACCGCCCTGCGCTACCGTTATCTTGACTTACGCCGTCCGAGCCTACAGAAAAACATAAAAATGAGACACGACATTGCCAGTGTGGCACGTCAATATTATTACGAAAACGGCTTTTACGAAATAGAAACTCCCATGATGATAAAAGCCACCCCCGAGGGCGCGCGCGATTACCTTGTGCCATCCAGAATACACAAGGGAAGTTTTTACGCCCGTCCGCAATCTCCTCAGATTTACAAGCAGCTGCTCATGCTTTCGGGCTTTGACCGCTACATTCAGCTTGCGCGCTGTTTCCGTGACGAGGATTTGCGCGCCGACCGCCAGCCCGAGTTTACCCAGATAGACCTTGAGATGTCCTTTGCGACTCAGGAGGACATAATGGAAATAAACGAGGGATTTATAAAAAGAGTATTCAAAGAAGTTCTCAATATAGATATTCCCACGCCGATGCGTCGGATGACATATTCCGAAGCCATGGAAAAATACGGCACCGACAAGCCCGACACCAGATACGGTATGGAGATTGTCGATATTTCCTCCGCAGTCAAAAACTCGGATTTCGCGGTCTTCGCCTCCGCGCTTGAAGCGGGCGGAAGCGTGCGCGCTATTGTCGCCAAATCCGCTGCAAGTATTCTGACAAGAAAAGAAATTGATAAGCTTACGGAACACGCGAAGGGAATAGGAGCCAAGGGACTTGCATACGTGCGCTGGGCAGACGAAACCCCGAACTGCTCATTTGCGAAATTCTTCTCTCCCGAACAGCTGAATCTTATATACGAAACGGTCGGCCTTGAAAAAGGTGACGTTATGCTTATCTGCGCCGACAAAAACAAAGTGGTTTTGCCGACGCTCGGAGCCATAAGACAAATTGTCGCGCGCAAACTTGACATTATACCGTCCGGAGCGTTTAACTTCTTATGGATTACCGAATTTCCGTTCTTTGAATGGAATGAGGAAACCTCTCACTGGGACGCCATGCACCATCCGTTTACCATGCCGCTTGAAGAATGTCTGCCGTATCTTGAAAGCGATCCGGCAAAAGTCAGGGCAAAATGTTACGATATGGTACTCAACGGTACTGAGTTGCTTTCAGGTTCCATCAGAATAACCGACTGGCAGCTTCAGGAAAAAATGTTTAAGGCGCTTGGTCTTACCCCTGAGGAAATTGAAGCCAAATTCGGATTTCTGGTGGAGGCTTATAAATACGGGGCGCCTCCTCACGGCGGTTCCGGTATGGGTCTTGACCGTCTGGCAATGGTCATGTCGGGTGCGGACAGCCTGCGCGATGTACTCGCGTTTCCGAAGGTTCAGAACGCAAGCGAGCTTATGTCGGGTTGTCCTTCTCCCGCCGACCCGTCTGCTTTGCGTGATCTCGGTATTAAAATCGATATCTGATTTATACTACCTCTTTTTTAAATATATATCCTGTGTGAAAGCACCATTCACAAGGTAAATAAGACGTGTGGCAAGTCTGTTACCCGGTGGAGCGCGTTGTGAATTAACTGTTAAAATCTGATAGCGTATAATCCCCGCCTGTGCGGGTCGGAAGAGCATGGATATTCCCCTGCTCATGGTTGACTTTAAAATTAGAGCCCACAACGGGGAAATAATATATCAGGAGGCGGAATAAAATGGAATTATTCAATGATTTCGGAAGAAAAAAGTCCGGAATAGCGAAAATGAAAAGCTTGGAAAAATATTTGAAAAATACAATCACTGATAATATGCCTTTGGAAAATATCATTGATGTATTTGAGCAAATGTGCCAAGTCCCGATTGACTATGATATGATACTTTTTGAAACCGGAACATATGATTTTACCGGTGAACCGTTGTTTCAAATTTCTTTAGTCAGACAAATTCCAAATGATGACGATGATGAATTTTACCAACTTCATGTGGACGTTTTCTATAAGCCTACCGATGAGAATAAAGTGTTCAGTGAAGCAACGTGGAACGAGGATATAAGCGAAAATATATTCGATTACATCAGGAAATCACAGGTTTTTTCATATGCAAAAAATATAGAATATATAAAAACTGAAATTTCTTTGGATGAAACCTGACGGCATAAAGCGGCTATTGTATTTATGCGTTTTAAAAATTACTGATAAAATTTGATATTAAATCAGATTATCTTTTATAATCAAAAAAATGAGCATGTCTTGTTTTTCGGTTGAATATTTTCCTATATTCTCCCGGATAGACATGCTCATTTTTTATTTTATAAATATTAATTTTTTCTTAGATATAATGAGTTATTTATATCAAATAAACTGTATTATATTTTTTTCAGCCCTCAGATAATCTAAATTCTTCTCACCGCAAAGGGAAGCGCGGTTTTTTTCTCAAAGGCGTCTATAACCATGTCCACCTCTTTGGGAGTTTCTGTTGTAAAGATAAAATGCCGGTTTACAATATTTGATCCTGAAAGTTCGTCTTCTTTATCCGACATTGAAGTGGGCAGACTGTTTAAAACAATGTTTCGGTGAGGAAATTGCCTTATGACCGGAAATTCCACACCCCTTCTGTCTACTAAAGAAGTAATTTTTCCCGGACGGTTTTTGCGGCAGCTTTCACATCCGTAAAGGTCTTTAATCACGCACTTTTCAAGCAGCATGAGAGGCAATCTGCCGTACACCACGGCGCAAACATTTCCGCTGATATCTCTCATCCTGGGCAAATTAAGCTCAGGCGAAAGTATTATATACTTCATACCCAGTTTTTCCAATTCATTGACAGTGCAGGAGTTTGACGCATTCAGTCTGTAGTCTCCCACGGTTTCAATATCATGGTTTTTCAAAAATTCAATCTGTCCGATATTTGAAATCAGCGCGCGTTGTGCACCCGTTGAAACCGCTTTGTTTATACTCTCAAGCACATTTTGTACTTCTTTATCGGTAATGACCGGAGGCATGACAAATCCGTCGGCGCTGACTTCGTATTTGTCAAGCGGCAGATAAATTTCCGAAAAATACTCTTTGGCTCTTTTTGTTATCTGTTCGGGATACAGAAATCTCGCGCTGTTTTTTCTCTCTCTTTTTTTGAGGGATTTATCAAGCACAATATTTTCTGGTAAACCTATTTTTTCGGTTTTTCCTTCATCCGATTCCAATGCTTCAATCGCCATACGTCTGAGTTCATTCAGCTTGGAAACCGGTACCATTGTGTCGGGGGCAAGGTTTATTTCAATATTCTCAAGTATATATGAAGTGTCTCCCAATCTTGACATGCTTCGGATTATCGAATTTTCGTCAATCGGCGCGCTGATGGCCCTCTGTGCTTTAACGCCGTATACGGTCACATTTTTTTCTCCGCGGAAAACAGACAGGGAAATGTGCTTTTCGGGCTCAACCACAATCTTCATTGATACGGGAATTTTTTTGCTCAATCCCTGAAACTTTTCTGCCCGGCGTGAATCTTCCTTATCTTTATCTCTCCTGACGCCAAGCATTTTTTCGCTTATGGATGACGTAAAATAAGCGTCGGTAAAACCGTCCCTCGAAAAAATTCCGGCAAGCTCTTCTATTTCGCTTCTGTCGGCGTTTCTTCTTTCGTCAAGGAGTCTGCGCCAGATTGAGGTTACTTTGTATACATAATCGGCAGATTTCATTCTGCCCTCGATTTTAAGTGATTTTACGCCGCTTTCAATAATCTGCGTGACGTGATTCGCGTAAGACATGTCCTTTAAAGACAAAGGATTCCCCTTGTTTTTTCCGCCGCGGGCAGAATAAGGCAGGCGACAGGGCTGAGCGCAAAGTCCTCTGTTTCCGCTTCTTCCCCCGACAACGGATGAAAACAAACACTGCCCCGAGTGACTTACGCATAAAGCTCCGTGTATAAAAATCTCTATTTCAAGCGGATTGTTACGCACAATGCTTTTTATATTTTCATACGAAAGCTCTCTTGCCGTCACCATTCTGGAAAACCCAAGTTTCTGTAGAATTTCACCCGCTGCCGAATTATGCGCGGAAAGCTGAGTGCTCGCGTGAAGAGGAACTTGCGGAAGATATTTATGAAGCATTGCCGCGGCTCCCAAATCGGCGACTATAAACGCGTCCACTCCGGCTTGGGCGGATTTTTCCGCGCTTTTCAAGAAATCTTTGAGCTCTCTGTCAAAAACCAAAGTATTTATAGTCTGATAGATTTTAACACCGTACCTGTGAGCAAGATTTACCGCATATTCAATATTTTCATCGCTGAAATTTTCAGCGTTCATGCGCGCGTTAAAAGAGGTGCCGCCGATATATACAGCGTCGGCACCTCCTTCGATGGCAGCCTCAAGAGCTTTTAAACTTCCGGCAGGACTTAAAAGCTCAGGCAAAATTACTGATTTTACAGTAAGCTCAGACATCGCCGAATGTAAGCAGGTCAAACATCGAACCTACACGGTTCCTGCTCTTGGCTTTCTTTTTCTGCTCCGAGTCCTCTTCCTCATCGACCGGACCGTTCGGTATGACTTTCGCCTCTCCGATATCCTTATCGCTGATTTGCGTGCTTTGAGCGGCAAATATATCTCCCACAGGCTGGCTTATGACGGTTTCAACCGGCGTTTCCTCTTCCTTTTCCTGCTCTACCGGTTCGGGATTGGAGGCGCGGATGTCGTCAAGAACCGCTCTCAGTTTATCATTTTCAACTTCAAGTCTTGCGTTTTCTTTTTCCAGCCTTTCCGCGTTTTTCTGAAGCATTTCAATTTTTTCGTTAAGTGTCTTCAGGCTGACAAGATTTGATTCAAGTTCATTTTCAAGCTCGTCCGCCTTTTCTTTTATCTTGATTTTTTCGGCACAGAAATCAAGCGCGCACAACAACGCGGCTTCGTTTTTCGAGCAGCGCTTGCTTTTAAGTAAGATTTCTCTCATATTTCTGTTAAGAATACTCACAATGTTCTCGACAAACTCCTGGGGTTCATCCGTAATTACATTGATTTCCATGTCCGCAATCAGGAGAGTGTATTTTTGCTTCATAATAATTCCTCCGATTTTATGTAAAATTTTTATCTTTAAGAATATGTTTTGGAAATATGGCTTGAAAAATTGAACGAATCGTTGTATAATAGTATTTATTAAGATAAAAATCTCTATCTTACATATATTATAATACAAATTTTTAAATATTTAAAGACCTTTTGCAAAATTTTTTTCAGAAAGTGATATTTTTTTATGAGTTTATTTAAAGATTGCCGCAAAGTAGTTATTAAGGTGGGTTCCGCCACCCTGACGCATACGACGGGACAATTGAATTTACGCAGAATAGAGGCACTTGCCAAAACCCTGTCCGATTTGAAAAACGCCGGAAAACAGATAATTCTGGTCTCTTCGGGCGCGGTAAGCGCCGGCGTGGCGAAAATGAGACTTGATCACCGCCCCTCTACTCTTGAGGAAAAACAGGCGATGGCGGCGGTAGGACAGGGAGAACTGATTAAAATATACGACCGTTTTTTTTCGGACTACGGTCATACCGTAGCGCAGATTTTAATGACGAGAGACGTACTTGACAATCCGACGAGAAAGGTAATTGCCCAGGGCACTTTCAATACAATGCTTTCCATGGGATGTATACCGATAGTTAACGAAAACGACCCGGTTTCGACAGACGAGCTTGTCAAATTCGGAGGAAACGATATTCTTTCGGCGTACGTCGCGAAGCTTTGTGAAGCGGATATACTTCTCAATCTTTCGGATGTCGACGGACTTTTTGACAGCGATCCGAGAAAAAATCCGAATGCCGTTCTGATAGAAAGAGTCGAAAATATAGACGATGTTTTTTCAATGGCAGGAGGCGCCGGCACAGACAGAGGTACGGGCGGAATGGAGGCTAAGCTTACCGCCGCAAGAATGGTGACCGAGGCAGGAATACCGATGTTCATTATGAACGGAAAAAATCCCGAAATTCTTTATGATTTGCTTGACGGTAAACATGTGGGAACATATTTTACCGCAAAAAAACAGGCAAAAGTTTAATCCGTAAAACAAAAAATTTTGAATTTTACATAAATTAACCCGGAAAATCCGAAAGGAGGTGTCGTAATGGATAAAAAGGGATATATATACGTAATAAGATCAAAAAATGATACTGACGTCGAAAGCAAAAATTTTTTTGAAACAGAGGAAGAAGTCATTTCCATGCTTTCCCGTTACGGATTTCATACTGTCCTGTCCGATTCGACACCTGCCGATTCCGAAAATGAAAAAATCAAAAATTTCGCGTCCAAATGTGAAATTCTGCTTATATTCTTGATATCGGGCATAACCGACGGAAGAAGAGAATCTTATGCTTTACAGATGGCTTTGCAGTCAAGAAAAAACGCGGTAATTATCTGCGATAAGAACAACGAACTTACCGACAGATACATAAATATGCCTCATGTCAAGATACTTACCCCAAAAAACAACTGTTTTGACCTTATAAGCGATTTATTCATAGACATTTTATGCAGATATGACAATTGTTTGTCCACCGATGAATGTTTAAATGACGAGTACGGTACTTATATTAAACTCGCGGCGGAAGCCTGGAATAAAAATTCCGACTCCCAGTATCTGCTCGCACTTGGGTATCTTAATGAAAACAGCAATATTTACAACGCTTCCCGCGCGGTTTTCTGGCTTACTTTGGGAGTGGAACAGGGAAATATCAAGGCTATAGTTGAACTCGGAAAGTGTTGTCTGTTCGGCAAAGGCTGCAATGTAAACGAAAAAAAGGCGTATTTACTGTTTTGCGAGGCGGCTGATCAGGGCGATATATCCGGTATATATTACAAAGGGTATTGCTGCTTTTACGGAAAAGGCGTTACGGCGGATTACTCCGAAGCTTTGAATTGCTTTAAAAACTCGGTAAATAATAATATGCCCGAAGCTGAGTACATGCTCGGAATCTGTTTTAAAAACGGCTTCGGAACCGAGCCGGATATAAATAAAGCGTTTTATTATTTTACAAACGCTGCGTTTTACGGCTACGCTCAGGCTTATACCGAACTCGGAAATATATACTCGGACGAAAGTTTTGAAAACTACAGTCCTTTTTACGCCTTTCATAACTTTGAAAAAGCTTCGTCACTCTCCGACGGAGAAGGATATTTCAGACTGGGTCTATGTTACTTTACCGGTTTTGGATGCGTTATTGACAAAAAAAAGGCTTACAATTGTTTTTACAAGGGCACCGGATTGGAAAATCTCGAATGTCTTTATTACCTTGGAATGTGTTATGAATACGGTATAGGGACCGACACCGACTATGATAAAGCCGTATCTTGCTATAAAACCGCGGCTTATCACAATCATCCCGGGGCTTTAAACAATCTCGGCGGTTGCTGTCTTTACGGAAAAGGCACAGATTATAATCCCGATGCCGCATTCAGACTTTTTTCAAAAGCACAGGAGCTCGGAAACTCTGATGCTTGTTGCAGACTCGGAATATGTTATAAATACGGCTTCGGATGTGAGGCGGATGAGGAAAAAGCAATAGAATATTACAGAAAAGCCTGCGAAAATGACAATGTTACAGCCTGCGTACTGCTTGCCAAACTGTATGAAAATATGACTGACAATGAACAGAATCTTAACGGTGCTTTCAGATATTTTGAAAAAGCGGCTTTACTCGGAAGCGGTGAAGCAATGTACGAAACCGGCATGAGACTTATGAACGGCAAAGGAACCAAAAAGGACGAAAGGGCTGCATATTCATGGCTTTTAAGGTCCGAAAAAACCGGATTTATACAGGCTTCTCTCGAACTTGGCAATTCCTATTTTGACGGAAAAGGAACAGTCAGAAACTATAACGAAGCTTTTATAAGATATAAAGAAGTTTCAAAAACACTTACTGATAACGGGTTTGTATTTTTCAGACTCGGAATATGTTTTTTACTCGGTCTCGGCATCGAACCTGACAGAAAAGAAGCTTATGGTTGTTTTTTAAAATCCGCTTCTCTTTCTTTTAATAACGCTCTTTACATGTTAGGAGAATGCTACATGTTCTCCATAGGAGTTGAAAAAGACGCTCAAAAAGCGGCGCTGTTTTATAAGAAAGCCGCTGAGGGAGGAAATAATCCGGCGCTTTGCGCTCTCGCGCAATGCTTTGAGACCGGTACGGGAATTCAAAAAAATGATGCCGCGGCGTTTAAACTCTATAAGCAGGCGGCAGACGCGGATTTTACAGAGGGAATCTTCCAGACCGGAAGGTGTATTTTAAACGGAATAGGAATAAAGTCCGATATATCCGCGGCAGGTTCTTTTATCCTGAGAGCCGCCATGAAAAATCACATCTCCGCCATGCTTTATATGGGCAATCTTATAAGTGACGGCAATATCATAACCGAAAATACATACAGCGCGGAAAAATGGTACAAAAAGGCGGCGTCCGCTGATATTCACAACATTTCTTCTTATTACATTCTTCCCGAACGTATTGCCGTTACGGCAAAAAGAGAACATGACGCTAAAACCGAAGCCGAGTATAAATACGGAATGCTCAGGATAAAAGCCATAGAGGCCAGAAATCATACCAACGCCGAGTTGGCGGAAGCTTTTGAATATATCGCTAACGCCGCTTCAATGGATTATCGTCCGGCGCAGGAAGAAATCACTCTGATATATATTCACGGAGGAGATATCAAAAATTATTATGAGTCCAATAAGCCAAAAGGAAATGTGAATTTTGACAATGATATTATCGCAAACGCCATGAATAAACTCGGAGACGCTTATTACAACGGTAAACTTTCACTTAATAAAAACGACTCCGCCTGCGCAAGGTGCTACGGCATTGCCGCAAGACTCGGAAATGTCGACGCTATGTATAATTACGGATGGTGCTTAAGACACGGATACGGGGTAAGAGAAAACGACGTTGAAGCGGTCAGATGGCTTAAAAATGCCGCTGACCTCGGAAATCCCAACGCGGCGTTCAGCTACGGTCTGTGCTGCGAGGAAGGCGCCGGGACAGGTGTCAGAAACAAGCGTGACGCGGTTGCTTATTACAGAAAAGCCGCGGTTGCCGGACATGCGGCGGCAGCTAAAAAATATTATCAGCTTCTAAAGAAATAAACTTTGTTAATGAATAAACTATTGCTTTTTTTATCCTTTTTGATTGAAAAATTTGCGAACGCTTGCAAAAAGTCGCATACGGAGCAATAGGACATATGCTCTATGTTATATTTTCGGACATGTTTTAAACTTTTAGACAGAATGTTAACATAACCATTCTGTCTAAAGTGCTGAACATGTCCATTTTTTCTTGTTCTTTTGTGTTTTTATTCACCCTCATTAATAAAAATTCACCTTACGTACTTGAAAAATTTACTTATATATGATATAATTATATTATATATTATATATAGCGGAATTTACGGATTCGGGCTTTAAGCATCAAAGGCAGAAAGGATTTAAGGCATATGGACTTTTTTGAAGAAATAAGCGAAATATGGAATATGGTCAAGGACAGACTGAGGCAAAAATTAAGCCAATCCGCGGTAGACCTCTGGTTCGGTGATATTTCCATTGAATCCTTCTCCAACAATACACTTACGCTTTCGACGGCGTCTGAATTCAAAAAGAAAATCATTACCGAAAAATACCTTTCAGACCTTGAAAATATTTTTGAAGAACTGATGGGATTTCATATTAACATAAATATTCTGTTTAACGGAGTTCCCACCGACATAGAAAAATTAAAACAGCAGATAAAACAGCCCGAATCTATCGATTCCGACAAAAACTCCGATACAAAATCAAAATCCTCAAATACAACTTCAGAAGACGATTCCGACAATTCCTCATTTCCTTTTTTATCTTCAAAAGATTCAGAGACCAGACAAAACGTCATCCTCGGCTCAACCATGCCTACCGTTAATTTTGAATACACGTTTGACAATTTTATTGTCGGTAACTCAAACAAATTTGCTCACGCCGCGTGTGTGGCCGTAGCTGAAAAACCCGCTCAGGATTACAATCCGCTTTTTATATACGGACCGAGCGGACTGGGCAAGACCCATCTGCTTTACGCCATAACCAATCAGATAAAGAGAAAAAATCCGTTCGCCAAAATTATTTATATAAAGGGCGAGGATTTTACAAATCAGATGATAGAAAGCCTTTCAAAATCCTCAATGTCAAAATTCAGGGACAAATACAGGACATGCGACGTTCTTCTTATAGACGATATTCAGTTTATCGCCGGAAAAATTTCAACACAGGAAGAATTTTTCCACACATTCAACGCTCTGTTTGAGGACGGGAAACAGATAATACTCACCTCAGACCGTCCGCCGAAGGATATAAAAACACTTGAGGACAGGCTTAAAACAAGGTTTGAATGGGGACTTATAGCCGATATACAACCTCCCGACCTTGAACTCAGAATAGCTATTTTCAAAAATAAGATAAAGCAGGCGGGAATCGAAGTACCCGACGAAGTAATTACTTTTCTTGCGGAGAACCTGCGTTCACATATCAGACAGATCGAGGGAGCGGTAAAAAAACTGGTCGCAATTAAATTTCTCTCCGGTAAAGAAATCACCATGGATGTGGCAAAGGGTTGTATGAACGAACTGCTTGGCGGAGACGAACCGGTAAATGTGACTGTAGATAAAATTTTCGCCGCGGTTGAAAAAAAATACGATGTCAAGAAAACCGACCTCACCGGAAAGACAAGAGTAAAGGAAGTTGCCGACGCAAGACATGTGGCAATTTACCTGATAAGAACCATTACAGAGATGTCACTTCCTAATATAGGCAAGCTTTTCAACAGAGACCATTCCACCGTTATGTCTTCTCTTGACAGGGTAGAAAAAAAACTGAACAGCTCAAAAGGCTTCGAGTCTGAAATAAATGAACTTATAAAAGAAATAAGGGAATAATTTTTCCACAGAGTTTCTTTTTTTAAATTACTTTAAAGATTAACGGCAATTTATAATTTTAAAAGTTTTTCACAATTTTCATGACTGTGGAAAAATACCGGGTATCTTAAAAAATCTGTATATTACAAAATCATACCGATTTTTAATTCTTACAGTATGTTTTCAAAATGTTTTTCAATCAATACTCATCCGGATTTCTACAGGAAAGCTATATAAAATTTTCTTTTGAAATCAAGGAAATGCAGAAATTTCCACAGAAAAATTTCCCTTATTATTACTTCTGCTGTCTTTCATACATTCATAAATTCACGCTTTCTTTATGTCCGCGCAGACCCCGAAAAGTGACATAAACCCAAATCAACTCAAATATAAATAAATTAAGATGTCTTGCCGCTTGATTTATTTCATTTTTTCAGTGAGGAGATACAATCTTCCACCGAAAACGTTGAATCACGAGGCTTAGCCCCTTATTAAATAGTTTAATATAAATCCACTGACAAAACGGAGGTCATAAATGAAAATAACATTTAACAGACAACAAATATGCAATGCGGTTTCACCGCTTATGTCTGCCGTTTCGGGAAAAAGCACCTTGACCGCTGCCGACGGCATTCTGATAGAGGCAAAATCCCCCGATATATGCACACTTACAACCTTTGACCTTGAAAAGGGTATAAGACTTACTGTAAACGCGAAAGTCGAAGAGGAAGGCTCATATATAATCAACGCCCACAAATTCAATCAGACTATCAGGGTCATGGACGGAGAAGAAATAGTGCTTACGGTGGATGACAGGCTTTGCGCCACTTTTGAATGCGGAAAATCCTCACATAAAACCGGTTCGCTTAAAGCGCAGGATTTTCCCGAAATACCGAGGCTTACATCCGAAAAAGGCTTTGTCGTAAACCAGTCTGTTCTCAAAAACATGCTGTCAAAGGTAGCGTACGCCATGGGTATAAACGACCCGAGACCCATGCTCAACGGATGCTATATCAGAACTATCAAAGATACTCTGAGTCTTGTTACCTGCGATACCTTCAAGCTCGCGGTATGCTCGTGCAAAACAAAGTTTGACAGTATTGAAGGAGAAGAAAGTGATAAGAATACCGACTTTTCCTTTATTGTTCCCGTAAAGTCGGTAAATGAGCTTATAAAGCTTTTGTCGGATGACGAAGAGAAAAAGGCAACCGTGTATATGAGTCACAAAAACATTGTTATTGATTTGGACGGAATTGTATTTTTCTCACGGCTTATTACCGGGGATTATCTCGACTATGAAAGAGTTATAATAAAAAATCATAAAATCTTTGTTCAGACAGATAAACAGAGACTTTTGGCGGCGCTTGAAAGAGCGGCGCTCATTACCGAAGAGAGAATAGTGGGAAGCGTGCGCTCAAACGTCAAACTTGAAATATGCAAAAACATACTAAAAGTTTCGGCTGTGTCGTCCTCTGGAAGCATTTACGACGAGGTCGAGATAGAACATACCGGTGAGGACCTGTCAATATCTTTCAACAACAGATTTCTTATGGACAGCGTAAGAGCCTGCAGCGCGGATAAGATCAGAATATCGCTTTCTTCAAAATTCACAAGTGTGAATATTGAACCGGCAGAAAAAGACGAGGATAACGAAGAGCTTTTCATGCTGCTCCCGGTAAGGACAAAAGACTGAGCTCATGATTATCATGGAGAATATAAATGAATTGCGGGAGAATTTGCGTAGAGAATTTCAGAAATATTGAAAGTGCCGATTTGACCTTTTCTCCTGAGATAAATATTCTTCAAGGAGATAACGCGCAGGGAAAGACCAATATGCTTGAAGCTGTCTATCTTACCGCTCTTGGCAGAAGCTTCAGACAGGCCGGCGACAATGAAATGATAAAATTAGGTAAGGACAGGTGCTGTATAAGCAACACATACTGTGACTCTGTAAGAGAAATGAATATAAAGATAAATTTGTTTGCCGGAAAAAAACAGAAAGCAATAGAGCACAACGGATTAAAAGTAAACAGAATTTCGGAAATAGTAGGAGCTTTTAAAGTAATTATATTCTGTCCCGAGCACTTGTCGCTCATAAAGGAGGGACCGTCGCTGAGGCGCGCGTTTTTTGATGTGGCTTTGTCCCAGATAAGACCGGTATATATAAACGCTCTTCAGAGGTACAACGCGGTGCTTAAGGAAAGAAATACACTGCTGAAAAGCGCGATGCAATCCAAGGAAAACTTTGACGGTACGATAGATATATGGTCTGAGCAGCTTGCAAAGGAAGCCGCGTTTATAACCGTAAGCAGAATCAAATATCTGAAAATGATACAGACTTACGCGTCAGAGTGCTTCAGGGATATGACGTCAGATAAAGAAAAACCGGAATTTGTCTATGTGTCGTCATCCGGACTAAGCGAAGAGGAGTGTACAGACGAGAATTTATGCAGACAAAGGTATTCGGAGCTGTATAACAGCCGTCATGAGCGTGAAATTGCCGCAGGAGCCACTTTATGGGGAATTCATAAGGATGATATAGATATTTCGCTTAACGGCAGCAAAGCGAGATTTTACTGTTCTCAGGGGCAGCAGCGCTCTTTGGCGCTGTCAATGAAAATAGCTGAGGGAGAGATAATAAAGCGGCTTTGCGGAGGGGATTATCCGGTGTTTTTATTGGACGATGTTTTTTCGGAGCTTGACAGAAGCAGAAGAGAGTATCTTTTGTCCAGCATAAAAAACAAACAGGTAATTCTCACCTCATGCGAGCTTTCAAATATTTCTGATATTGCAAATATTTCAAATTCGGAGGTCATATCCGTGAAAAACGGAGTTTTTACGCGAATAAAAAACTAAAATGCTTGGAAAAGAGTTTGATAAAACATGTACCTTCACGTAGGAAACAATAAAAATATAAGAATAAAGGATATTGTGGGAATATTTGACGCGGACAACGCGACAGTTTCTCAGATTACGAGAAAATATCTTTCAAACGCCGAAAAAAAGGGAAAAGTGATTTCAGCAAAGGATGAGGTGCCGAAATCATTTGTGTTGTATAAGGAAAAAGGTATTTATACCGTATGTTTTTCCCAGCTTTCAACATCGGCTCTGATAGGAAGGCTTAACAGGTTAAACGAGCAGGATTTTGAAATATAAATTTAAATAAATATAAACAGACATTCTGATTGATTTTTAAGAAATTTTTTAAAGGAAATGAAAATATGTCGGAACTTGAAAAAAATCATTATGATGAAAGTGAAATACAGGTACTTGAAGGTCTTGAGGCGGTAAGAAAACGTCCCGGAATGTATATCGGTACCACATCGTCCAGAGGTCTGCACCATCTCGTGTATGAGATAGTAGACAACTCCATAGACGAGGCTCTCGCGGGGTATTGTGATAAGATAATTGTTACGCTTAATTATGACAACAGCGTGACGGTTGAGGACAACGGAAGGGGAATTCCCGCCGGAATTCACCCGAAAGAAGGAATACCGACACCTGAGGTTGTATATACCATACTTCACGCGGGCGGAAAGTTCGGAGGAGGAGGCTACAAGATAGCGGGAGGACTTCACGGTGTGGGAGCTTCTGTCGTTAACGCGCTTTCCCTTTGGGTAGAGCTTGAGGATCATTACGAGGGCAAGAAGTATACCGAGAGATTTGAAAGGGGAGCGGTGGCGAGAAAGTTCGTTTGTGAAGGAGACAGCCCCGAAAAACCTCACGGTGTGAAAGTAACATTCAAGCCGGACCCCGAAATATTCGAGGAAACCGTATTTGACTTTGAAGTGCTGCAGAACCGTATGAGAGAACAGTCGTTTCTTAACGCGGGAATTAAAATAATTCTCATAGACAACAGAGGAAATGAGCCTGTGGAAAACGAGTTCTGCTATGAGGGCGGAATAAAGAGCTTTGTTTCTTATCTTACCGAGACCAGACATAATGACGCGATTCACAGTGACGTCATATATATGAGAGGCGAAAAGGATTCAAGCATCGCTGAGATTGCGATGCAGTACAACGAGGGATATAACGAGTGTGTAATGACCTTTGCCAACAATATGAATACGGTAGAGGGAGGTACTCACGAGACCGGTTTTAAGTCCGGACTTACAAGAGTTATAAACGATTACGCGAGAAAGAACGGAATACTCAAGGACAGCGACAAGAATTTATCGGGAGAGGATGTAAGAGAGGGACTTTGCGCGATAGTAAGCGTAAAACTTGAGAACGCTCAGTTTGAAAGCCAGACAAAGGCAAAGCTCGGAAATTCGGAGATAAGGACACTTGTGGAAAACACGGTAAACGCCAAGCTCGCGGAATATTTCGAGGAAAACCCGAATACAGCGAAAGTGATTGTGGAAAAGTCACTTTCCGCGTCGCGCGCAAGAGAGGCGGCAAGAAAGGCGAGAGAAGCCACAAGAAGAAAGGGATTGCTTGAAGGAAGCAGCCTGCCCGGAAAGCTTGCCGACTGTCAGGAAAAAGACGCAGAACTTACAGAGCTATATCTTGTAGAGGGAGACAGCGCGGGAGGATCGGCAAAACAAGGAAGAAATTCCAAATTTCAAGCCATACTTCCTCTGAGAGGTAAGGTGTTGAATGTAGAGAAAACCAGACTTGACAAGGTATATTCCAACGCGTCTCTGATTCCGATAATACAGGCTTTAGGTTGCGGTATTGGAGAGGAATTCGATATAAGCAAGCTGAGATACGGCAAGATAATAATTATGGCGGATGCCGATGTGGACGGTTCGCATATCAGGATCCTTTTGCTTACTTTCCTTTTCAGACACATGAGACAGCTTATAGATGAAGGACATGTGTACCTTGCACAGCCGCCGCTTTACAAGGTTTATAAAAAAGGCTCCAAACAGGGAAGCGAAAAATACGCTTTTTCAGACGCCGAGAGAGACAGATATATAACCGAGCTTGCGGCGGGAGGAAGCACACAGAATATTGAGGCAGACAGATATAAGGGTCTCGGAGAAATGGACGCCGACCAGCTTTGGGAGACTACTATGGACCCGGCTACCAGAACCATACTCAGAGTAACCGCGGAAGACGCGATAGCCTGCGACGAAATGTTTTCGCTTTTAATGGGAGATAAGGTAGAGCCGAGGAGAGTATTTATAGAACAAAACGCAAAACTCGCCGAGAATCTCGACCTTTGATTATAATGGTTTTTCAGTAACAGTTTAATTGTGGAAAAAGAGTTTTATATTCGGAAAAAATGTGGAAAACACTATTTTTAAAAAATTATTCTGTGTTTTTCCACATGCGTGTATAAAAAATTACGGTGAATTTATTTCGATGCGAAATATGGAAGATGTAGGTTTATTTTTTTGATTTTCAGTAATTTTTCAACACGAGGAAGTTGATTTTTATATGTAAAAAAGTTTTCCACAAGTTGTTGATAAGTATGTTGAAAACATTTTTGTAGGCTGATTTTAAAGCGGCAAAAGGAAGTAAAATTATGAAATATTTTAAAAATAAATTTTTTATTGTGTTATTTGCCGCCGCAACAGTTCTGATTATATTTACAACAGTGTTTTCGGCGATGGGTCTGCAGAATCAGCTGAAAAATTTCTTCAATACCTTGGTGACGCCCGTCAGATGGTGTGTTTCCGAAATAAAGGAAGCCTTTGAAGGCTTCGGGGAATATTTTTCCGATATGGATTCCCTGATAGAGGAAAACGGGAAGCTGAAAGAAGAGATACAAAGCCTTGAGGACAGGCTTAACGAGGCGATAATTGCCGAGGAAGAAAACGAAAGACTTAAAGAATATCTTGAAGTCAAAAGGATATATAACGATTACAAATTTACAGACGCGCTGGTCATAGGACATGAAGCCGAAAATTATATGACAATAATAACCTTGAACCGCGGAACAGGGGACGGTATTGAAATAGGTATGCCGGTAATTACATCATCAGGCGTTGTGGGGTCCGTGTGCGAGGTAGGATACAGCTGGTGCAAAGTCAAAACCGTTATAGAAGCAAGCGCGTCCGCGGGAGCTTATGTTTCCAGAAGCGGGGAAGTCGGAATTATACAGGGAGACATAAGTTATAAGGAAAGCGGACTTTGCAGGCTTGAATATCTCAGTGAAGACGCGGATGTAGAGGTAGGAGACCTGATATACACAAGCGGGACCGGAAGCGTGTATCCGAGAGGATTACCGATAGGAGAAGTCGTTTCCGTAGGAGTTAACGAATATACGAGAACCAAGTATGCCGAAGTCAGGGTTTTTTCAGACCTCAGCAATCTGAAATATGTGATGATAGTTACCGATTTTGAAATTTACAGCGAAGAAGAGAGTATGACTCAAGAAAATTAAATTAAAAAAGTAAAAACGGTTATGAGTAAGATAAAAACAGTAAGCCGTACGGAACTGAGAGAAAAAAATAAAGCCGCGGGAAAAAAATTAATTGCGGGAGCATTGGTTTATGTACTCGTTACAATTATTCTGGCGGTAATACAAACCTGCGGATTTGAATTATTCGGCTGCTCTGTCGCGCTGATACTTTCGCTTGTGTGTTCGGTAGGTTTTGTGTTCGGCGAGAAAGAAGGAGCCGCGTTGGGACTTTTCGGAGGTTTTGTGTGTGATTGCCTCGGAACTGTCGGATTTTCTATATTGCCGCTGTTTTATATGCTGTGCGGATATATTTGCGGAATAATGATAAAGTGGTTTCTTTCACGGAATCTCCCCTCTTTTGTAATCTACTGTCTGATAGTCGGAATTCTGAGAGAAGGAGTTACTTTTCTGTATTACATACTTTATTCCGAAAATTTCAGTTTTTTCGGGACGGCTATAAAAGTACTTATTCCCGAATATTTCGCATTTGTATTATTTTCACCTTTAATGTATTTGTTATCGGTTTATATAAAAAGAATTCTTATGCGCAATCGTAAATAAAGAAAGGACAAATCCAAAAATATGGAAAATAATAAGCACGACGACGATGTGTACCTTTTTGAAAATCAGAAAATTGTCGATATAAATATGGAGAAGGAGGTAAAAAAATCCTTCATAGAATATTCCATGTCGGTAATAATGTCAAGGGCGCTTCCCGATGTAAGAGACGGAATGAAGCCGGGACAGAGAAGAGTCATTTACGCCATGTATGAAGACCATCTGACGCATGACAAGCCCTTCAGAAAATCCGCGACGACCGTCGGTAATGTTCTCGGACGTTATCACCCTCACGGAGACAGCTCTGTCTACGGGACTATGGTCAGAATGGCTCAGCCTTTTTCACTCAGATATCCTCTCATCGAAGGGCACGGAAACTTCGGATCGGTTGACGGAGACCCCCCGGCGGCGTACCGTTATACAGAGGCAAGACTTGACAGAATCGCGGATGAAATGACAAGAGACCTTGAAAAAGAGGTTGTGGAATTTCAGCCGAATTTTGACAACAGACTGAAAGAACCTGTCGTGCTTCCGTCCCGTTTTCCTAATTTTCTGGTAAACGGGTCTGTCGGAATAGCCGTGGGAATGGCTACGAATGTTCCTCCGCACAACCTGGGGGAGGTAATTGACGGAACCATATACAGAATGGAAAATCCCGAATGTTCGATTGCCGACCTTATGCAGTTTATAAAAGGACCGGATTTTCCGACATACGCGACGATATACGGAACAAGCGGGATACTTGAAGC
>CASEEB010000026.1 GCA_949286815.1 uncultured Eubacteriales bacterium
TCTATACGGTGCCCCATATGCTTTATCTGTGAATCTTTGCGCGAGACAAAGACAAGTTCACCGTGCTTATTGATTTTCCCTATATCCCCGGTCCTGTAAATCAATTCGGAGTACGCCCTGTTTAAAGGATTTTGTACAAAGGCCTCGGAAGTTTTTTCAGAATCGTTATAATACCCCAGAGTGACGCATGTGCCTCTTATACAGATCTCGCCTTCACTGCCCGGTTCCGCCTCTCTGCCGTTTTCGTCAAGCAGCATAATTTCGGTATTTCTGAACGGTTTTCCTATAGGAATCGGCTCGCCGGGCTCAAGTTCACGGCAAGCCTCCCAATAGCAGGACATCCCGGTAGCCTCGGTAGGACCGTAAAGATTAAAAAACCTGGCATTTCCGCACGTCTTTCTCCACAGTTCATACTGTTTTAGCGGAAACACTTCGCTTCCGAAACATATAAGCCTGAGAAAAACCGGCGGATTCTTTTCAAGCGCGCCCAATGATGATATCATTGTCAACGCCGACACCACCCAACAGACGGTGTTTATCCTGTATTTATTGAGATAATCGCAAAGCTTTATCGGAAACATGAAGAGCTGCTTGGGAATAAAATATGTCGTGGCGCCAAGCTTTATCGTGGGCATTATCTCCTTAAGCGGCGCGTCGAAATAGAGCGGCGTCTGATTTCCGAACACTGTTTCCCGGTCAAACCCCACGGCTTCACACAACGTCTCGGTGTAATCAATTACCGAACGGTGACACGCCGCCACCCCTTTGGGTACTCCGGTTGAGCCGGAGGTGAAAACAATATATATAGGGTCGGTATCTATCTGCTTTTTTCTTATTTCTCCGAGCAAATTATCATCGCTCACGCTTTTGCAAATATCGTCAAAAAGATATTTATGATAATTTTCCGGCAGAAGATTTACCCTCTCGGCGTTTTTGTAATCATAAATGACCGCTCTGGGAGACAGCTTTTCAAAAATAAGCTCTATCCTCTTCTGAGGCATTTCGGAATCTATTGCCACATAAAAACATCCCGAATAGATAACACCGAAAAACGCGGACAAACAATCAGGGTGTTTATTCATGAATATCACCACGGGCTCTTTATAATACCCCTGTGAAGCGAGAAATGTCCCTATGGATTTTGACTCATTCAAAAGCACATTAAAACTCTTGAATTCATCCCCGTCCGAAAAAGCGGTTTTATCCGGGAGCTCCCGGGCGGTTTTTTCCAGGTATTCAAGTATATTTGTAAGATACATAAATTCATCCTCTGAATTTCAGTCCAGATAATCGTCAAGCGAAGGAGTCTCTGTAATTATCCGCGTATCGGTCGCGGGATATTCAGAGCGGTTGTATTTGTAAAAATTCGCACGTACACTGCTGTAAGCGTCAACCTGACTGTCCGTAAGCAGACATCCGCTGTGGTTGTATTCGGCGCGAAGTCTTGTACAGTCAAAATGATACCACCTCGGATTTCCTTCGGTCCCTATATTTACAAGACTCCAATAATGAGTGTCCGTGGTATACCCCGCAAGGCGCTGAATATCCATATTTTCAATTCCAAGGTACTCAAGGAATGCTTTCGCGGCGGCAAAATAAGAATAGCAGTCCCCCGATCCGGACACAAAAAGACTGTCATACGCCGCTCTTATCCAGTCGGTTTTGTCCGAATAATTGACATACTGTATATTGGTCTGAACGTAATCGTAAACGGCTCTGCACTGTTCTTCCTTCGTCATTCCCTCGTCGATAATCTTAGGAACAATATCAGACAGTTTTGCGTTGAGCATCTCAAGAGTTATCTCGTTCTTATACACATGAACGTTTACCTCAACGCTTGAGGTATTCCCGACCGCGTCGGTAGCATAATAAGTCACCTTATAAGTGCCGGCAACGCTTGTATTTACAGCGCTGTCATCTACTCTCAGCGTCAGCCGCCCCGTACAGTTGTCAGACAGCGTAATATTGTTTTTATATGAAACAGCTTCCCCCACGTATGCGACAATGTCGGAAGCGCCTTGAATGACCGGCGGCTCTGAATCGTTGATAAGCGTCATTTTCACATCGAACGTCTCGGTGGTATTCCCGCTGGCGTCATAATACCTGACACAGGCGTCATACGTCTGTCCGAGACTATATACAAGATCGGTGTTTCCGCTGACATATTCGCCGAAAAGCTCGTCCGGCTCATATACGGTATCTATAAATTCAAGCGGGTCAGGCAAAGTAGAACCCACCGCAAAATACACATTTTTTACCGTAACCTCCGGAGCCTTTGTATCTTTTACCTTAAGTCTGACCTTATACCTTTTATCGTTTGCCAATATACCGAAATTGTACACTCCGGGATGATTTACAAAGTCCGCGTCGTAATCATCGTCGAACACGGCGCCTTCTTTTCCGACTATATCCTCCGCGCTTATCGATTCTCCGGCCTCTATACTTATTCTCCTGATATTTAAACTGAATATTATAACAAGGACTGTGAGCAACAAGAGCAATGCGGACAAAATCAGCATTACCTTTTTCAGAAAAATTTTTTGTTTGTTTTTATCAACCGCGAACATATATCCTTTACCTTTTCCGGTATTTATACACTGAATTTTCAGTTAAAGACAAAGCAGTATTTCAATTAATAATTATAGCATCCGTAATTATAAAAGTCAACTGGCACATACAGATTTTAACAAAAAGTTAAGGTTTGTACACATATTGAAAATCAGACGCGCCTTAATGCTAAATCCGCATCGCAGGCACGTCTGATATACAAATTAAAATATAGGTATACTTAAAGTATGCTCTGCAGAAACTGCCTGAGTCTGGGATGGTGCGGATCGCCGAAAATCTGCTCGGGCGTTCCGTCCTCGGCAATCGTCCCGTCGCAGATAAAGAGAATTCTGTCAGCCACCTCGCGCGCGAATCCCATTTCATGCGTCACGCATATCATTGTCATACCGTCTCTTGCGAGCTGCTTCATTACGTCGAGAACCTCGCCGACCATCTCCGGGTCAAGCGCCGAGGTCGGCTCGTCGAAAAGCATGACTTTCGGATTCATCGCAAGCGCCCTAACTATGGCTATTCTCTGCTTCTGTCCTCCGGACAAAGTCGAGGGATATACATTCGCCTTTTCCTCAAGACCTATTCTTTTTAACAAAGCCATCGCCCGCGCGAAATTTTCCGCTTTTACCGTCTCTTTGGATTTTCCGTCTTTTTTCGCGCGTTTGCCGAATATCCGGTCAGGCGCCAGAGTAATATTCTGAAGAACCGTCAGGTTA
>CASEEB010000027.1 GCA_949286815.1 uncultured Eubacteriales bacterium
ATGCCACGGAGAATTCGCTTACGCTGGATAAATGCACTTATTGGTTTGACGGCGAGCTTCAGCAGGAGAACGGCTATATACTTAACGTCGCTTCCCGCGCGTACGCGCTCGAAAGACCGGTAGATATAAGATGCCGCTTTACCGTTAATATGGAATATGTTCCGGAAAAACTGTATCTTGCGTGCGAGACTCCGGAAATATTCGATATCACTATAAACGGAAAGGCGCTTGACAAGAAGGACTGCGGATATTTCAGGGATATTGCGTTCAGAAAGCTTGATGTGTCGGGATATTTCAGTGTCGGCGAAAATATTATCGAAACTTTTGTTCATTTCAGTCAGTCAGACGAAGTTTACGAGAATATGAAAAAGTCCAAAATATTCGAGTCCGAGAAAAATAAGCTTACTTACGACATGGAAATAGAGTCAATGTATCTTGTGGGCGATTTCGGCGTTCGCTGTGACGGTAATTTTGAGGAGATTCCGAATGACGCGGCTTTCTTTGACGGAAACTTTACTGTTGTTCCTCCCGTACATGCCGTATCGCTCCATGAAACAGAGAAGCAGGGATATCCTTTCTTCTGCGGAGAGTTGACCTTGAGTAAGACATTTGACCTTGAGGACGGAGAATACAGGTTTGAGTGTATTAAAAAGGGAGTCAACATCATCAGAGTGTCGGCAAACGGCAAGGAATGCGGGAAACTGCTCTGGGCGCCTTACGAGGTCGATTTGTCCGATGTGCTTGTTCCGGGTAAAAATACCGTAAAAATCACACTTGTAAACAATCTTCGCAATCTGCTCGGACCTCATCATCATGTCGGAGGCGAAATATTTGCTGTCAGTCCTGCGTCATTCTACGATGAGGGTTGTATCTGGAACGGTTACAGCGGCGGTTATTATACCGATAAGTACAGCTTTGTACATACAAGCCTGATTTAACCTGATTTTTTGTAATAAACTTATAACATACAGGCTGATCCGTTTAAATGTCGGGTCAGCCTGCTTTTTAATATGGTTTTTATTAAATAAACCTCAAATTTACCGTTGTTTAAATGGTAAATATGAGGCTTTATTATTTTTAGCGGGAATGCTTTATGCGGTAAAGTGTTTCCCGCAGTGTAATCAAAGTTTATATTTAAGACGCAAATTATCAGCTATCATGGCGATAAATTCCGAGTTTGTAGGCTTACCTCTGTTATTCTGGATCGTATACCCGAAGAAGGAATTTAATGTGTCCACATCGCCCCTGTCCCACGCTACTTCGATGGCATGGCGTATGGCGCGTTCTACTCTTGATGTAGTGGTGGAGTATTTTTTGGCAACCGTGGGGTAAAGAATTTTTGTGACCGAGTTTATTGCCTCGCTGTCCTTGATAGTCATCATTATCGCCGTTCTCAGATACTGATATCCTTTTATATGCGCAGGAACACCGATTTGATGAATAATACGGGTTACCTGAGCCTCGATATCGGAGGATAGATTTGCCGGGTCTGAGCGTTTTACCATTTCAATTGACGAATCGTTTTTTGTTTCATTTCTTGTTTTGATGAATTGCTCGCAAAGATCGATAAGATTATGCGGATCGATCGGTTTTATCAGGCACAGCTCCGCTCCCATGTTGATTGCCTGCACAAAAATATTGGGAGTCGAGACCGGTGAGGTGACAATTATAATCGGCGGCTTGTCCGTTGAATATGTCAGGGACGTCGCTTTTTTAACAACACTTAAACCGTCTATTTTGGCTAACCATATGTCAATAATAGCTATATCCGGATGATTCCGCTCAATCTTTCCGAGCGCCTCTTCGCCGTCTGACGCTTCGTCAATGTATCTGCAGCCCGCGCGCATAAAATAATCTTTTAAGGTGTTCCTCATGCTGCTGTTTTCATCTGCTATGAGTACCTTTGTGGTGTAATCCATTACAATCTTCCTCCTGATTTTTTCTTTGAAATGTTACTTGTATATAATACCACAAAAATGGAAAAAATGCAATACATTTACAGAAAATTCCATTTAGCAAATTAAACAAAATTTGTGCTTGATATTTGTAAAATGATAACAAAAAGTAAAAACCTCTAAAAATTGACAGAACCGATAAAAATTAATTCAGATAATGGGGAATTTGGAACAGATATGCCGGTCGGGCAAAAATAAAAGAAAACCATACGTTGATCCAAAAGCCAAAAATGACTTTGAATTTCGTATGGTTTTTATAATCGGAATAATTTAAACAAGAGATTATTTTTCCTGAGCGAGTCTTTGCTGAGCCATAACCAGCTTGTAATAAATACCCTTCAGATCGAGAAGCTCTCTGTGTGTGCCGTATTCTTTGAGCTTGCCATGGTCGATTACAAGTATTTTGTCAGCGTTTCTAAGGGTCGACAGGCGGTGCGCGATGGCAATGGTAGTACGTCCCTCGGTAAGATGATTTATGGCGTCCTGAATAAGCTTTTCGGTTTCGGTATCAAGCGCGGCGGTGGCTTCGTCAAGAATAAGTATTTTGGGGTTATGAATCAGCGCGCGGGCTATTGCGATACGCTGACGTTCTCCTCCGGAAAGGGAATAGCCCTTCTCTCCGACGACGGTATTGTAGCCCTCGGGCAGACTCATAATGAAATCATGAGCGTTTGCGAGCTTAGCGGCTTCAATGACCTGCTCGTTTGTGGCGTGAGGCGCTGCGTAACGTATATTGTCGCGTATGGAGCCTGAGAACAGCAATGTTTCCTGCAAGACCACGCCCATCTGGGTGCGGAGGGAGTTCTGTGCTATCTCGCGTATATCGATGCCGTCCACAAGTATCTGACCTTCTGTGGTGTCATACATACGCATTATCAGGTTGACAAGAGTGGTTTTTCCGCAGCCGGAGTGACCGACTATACCGATCATCTCGCCCGCTTTTATATCAAAAGTAACATGCTCAAGCACGGGGTCATAACTGTTGTAGCCAAAAGTAACGTTTCTGAGCGAAATATCGCCGCTGAGTTTAACATACTTGGGGCTGTCTATATCGGATACGTCGGGATTTTCCTCAAGTATTTCGAGCACTTTTGAAAGCGATGTGGTAAACTCCGAAATACTTCTCGGGATAGTGGTTATCTGCATGATAGGCTCGTAAATCATGTTACAGTATGTATTGCACTGGTTTACAAGACCTACCGTCATCGGGTCTACAAACATGAGGTAGTTACCGTACATAAGAATCGCATAGCTTCCCAAGCGTATAACAAAACCCATGATAGGGAATACAGTGTCAAAAAGTTTGGCGTTGGAACAATCCTGTTTTGCCTGATTGGCGGTATTTGTTTGGAAGGTGTTTACCGCCGCGTCTTCATTTCCGTATGATTTGACTATTCTTATACCGTTAAGTATATCCTGTAGGTGGTGGTTTGTGCGCATACCGAGCACCCAAGCGCGTATATTTCTCCTGTTCATTGTTTTTCTGAACTTTACTATAAAGAGAATAGCGAAGGGCAGGGGAATGAATATGAACATGCACATCAGAGGGTTGAGCCATATCATAAGACAGAGCGCGACAACAAATGAGAGAATATATGATACGTAGGATGGCAAAAGGTTTGTTATAAAGTTCTGCACTACCGAGACATCGTTGTTGATTCTTCCCATAAGGTCGCCGGTTGATTTTTCCTGTATTGAGGACATCGAGAGCATCTGAATTTTTTCAAACAACAGTGAACGCAAAAGCAGGGTAAATTTATTTCCGGAAATCGCGGATATTCTCGACTGTATGACATTTAGGGTTCTGTGCACAAGGTCGAAAGAGACTATTGCGAAGATTACGGCTATAAAAGCTCCGTATTGTTGGTTTTTCGGTATGATGTAATCGTCAATCGCGATAGCTTGGAAGAAAGGAACGATAAAGCGTATTACGACCGCGATGGCGGTGGTAATCAAAGGCGCCATCATCATAAAACGCAGTCCTCTTGTCATACCCCAAAGCTTTTTGTATATTTCTTTCTTGTTTTGGCAAAAAGGACAGATTTTTGTATGAACAACGAAAGGACGACCGCATTTCGGACAGAAGCGTTCGGGCTCGTCGCTTTTAAGCACGGTATCGGAGTCACCCTTGGCAAGCAGTTCACATGCCTTTACCATGACCGAGTAACGCGGGAGATTACGCCCTGAATTAATTCGACACAGCATGGTGGAAACTCCGTTGACCTTTGCGTAAAAGGCGCTGCATCCGTAGAGCGATTCGACCGAAAAATCGCTCATTTCTGAATAAGTATATGTTTCAAGCAGTTTACCCTCAAGCAGTTTATATATGTGCTTGTCGGTAAACAGCATGTAGCCTTCTGCGTATTTGTTGTTTTCGTAGTTGTAGGGAAGGCAGTACATTCGCTTTTCACCGAGGGCCTCAGCGGGAAGAGCCGCTTCGTCCTGCTTGGGGAGGTCAAACATCAGTTTCATCTTTGACTAATCCTTTCTTGATTATCTTCGGATCGGATATTTTAATAATAAAATTCGGGATTTACGGCAACAGCGTAAGTCTGTATCACAGATA
>CASEEB010000028.1 GCA_949286815.1 uncultured Eubacteriales bacterium
AGCAGGCGGAAAGTATTTTTGCGGACTACGGGATAAAGACTGTTACGCTTGAAAGGGACAGAAACGGCGCGAGGGCAGAGGGTCTTGAGAAAAGCGGGGCGGACATTCTTTTCCTTATGCCGTCGGCGCTCTCTAAAATCAGCGTTACGGGGCTTTCCGCGCGGCGCAACAGCTTTTTGAAGTGGGCGTCGGACGGGAAAAGGCTTGTGATAGAGGACGACTACAACGGCGAGCTGCGGTATACCGCGCGCAGCGTGACGGCGTTTCAGCCGAAGTGTCCTGAGAGCACGGTATATATAGGCAGCTTTTCAAAGCTGCTGCTGCCGAGCGTGCGTATCGCCTATATGGTACTGCCTGACCGCCTTGTGCCGGAGCTTACCGCCCGCAGGGGAGTATACAATCAGACCTGCGGCAAAACCGAGCAGTCGGCGCTTAAAATTTATATTGAGTCGGGCGAGCTTGAAAAGCATTTAAGAAGGCTCAGAAAGCTGTATTACGCCAAAAGCCGGTATTTCTGCGAGGCGGCGGCGGAGATTTTCCCCGAAGCGTCCGTAACGCTTTTTGAGTCCTCGCTTACGGTTCAGCTTGAGTTTAAAGGCGGATTTGACGCGGCGGCGGTCTTCGCGGCGGCAGTTAAAGACGGAATAGCGTTAAGCGAGCCGGCGGACGGTACTAAGCTGCGGCTCTGCTTTGCCGGAATTAGGGAGGAGGAAATCATTCCGGCGCTCACCGGACTGCACAGGTGCATCGGAATCTCTGCCGTATAATTTCTTATATGCGGTATCATTATCTTTGAAAATGCAGAAAGCCGGTCAGTTAAACTGACCGGCTCAATTTTTTTAAATACAGACTGCTTTATTGCTGCTTTACCTGTTGAGCATAAGGGTTTTAAAAGCCATATCCGCGACCGCCTCAAGCACAACGGCGTTGTAAACCGATTCGGCGGCGTTTTCCCAATGTGTAAATTACGGTACATTTCCTGATAAACTCCGGGTTGGCGTCACACACATTTTTTAAGCTTTTTGAGCCTATCGGTTTTCTCCTGTCGGCGGTCAGCATACGTTCTTTCGTAATAATTACGCTCCGACAGCCAAGCCGTTATATTTTCAGATCATTCTCAACACAGATTTTTTGTGTAAAATTATTGCTGTATCTGTTAAAATTGATCATTATAAAATTTTAAAATATTATCTTGTCGATTTCCTCTTCGTTTAATATTTCAGGATGATGTTTCCTTATACAATTTATTGCAGAGCTTAGTACCGCCTCATCTGTTCCTCTTTCGAAAATTTCCTGAATTTTTTTAATCTCATTCTGCTTATTGCGTTCAGCTTCGTTTTGCTTTCGCTTGGAATATGCTTTTGCAAGACATTCAATATCCTCTCTGCCCGCGGGAAGTTTTTTTGTTATTAAAAACTCCTCATAAGCGTCACAGTGAAGGGCAACCTCGTCGGTAAAAACAATCTGTTTCCCGTGATCGAGCCAAAGTATTTTATTGCACATCTCACGAACCTGAGCAATTGAATGCGAAACAAGAATACCGGTGACTCCGTTTGAAAGAATCTGCTTCATTTTATTTCCGCTTTTCTTTCTGAATGAACCGTCACCCACCGAAAGCACTTCATCAAGAATCAGAATATCCGGGTTTACAAGACAGGCGATAGAAAAAGCAAGACGGCTTTTCATACCGCTGGAGAGCTGCTTGAAAGGTCTCTCCTCGAAACCTTCAAGCTCTGCGAACTTAATGATTTCCTCGTACTTTTCATTCATGAATGACTTTGTATATCCAAGCATAGCACCGCGCAGATAGGTGTTTTCCTTGACAGTAAGTTCGCCGTCAAAACCGCTTGCCAGCTCTAAGAGCGCTGAGATATTTCCGTTAATGGTCATACTTCCTTTAGTAGGAATCATTATGCCTGAAACCGCTTTTAAAAGCGTGGACTTTCCCGCTCCGTTCGTTCCGATAATACCTAACATATCGCCTTTTTCAAGTGAAAAAGAAATATCTTTGTCCGCCCAGAATTCAACAACATGATAGTTTCTTTTCAGCTTTCTTACGACATATTCCTTAAGTCCGATATCCTTAAAATCTCCGGTTATATAACGGATGGATACATTATTTGCACTTATAATCGCCATAAATCATTCCTCCGTTATACATAATACAAAAATTTATGATTGTATTTTTTATAGAACCAGCAGCCGATTGCCAGAGCAATAAGGGCGTACACTAGGCATAAAATATGATGGTTGAGAGAAGGCAGATGCCCTTCGAGCGTGATGACACGGAAATATTTGATATAAATATAAACCGGATTAAGCAAAATAGCTTTTTGAAACCACGGAGCCATGGATTCGACCGTATAGAATACCGCCGACATATACATAAGAAGCATTGTGAAAATATCGTAAAGGTAGGCTATATCCCTAAAAAACACAAACAGCGCCGAAAGGATGAGTCCTATGCCGATATTGAATACGATCAGGCATAAAATAGGGTATATTAGAGCCGCAAAATGAATTCCTATCGGAACACCGTCAGCTATCACAAAAATAAAGAAAATAATAAGCGTTAATCCGAAATTTATTAAAGAGGAAACATTTTTGGAAAACAGAAACATATATTTCGGAACATTAACCTTTGTGAATATCCTGGAATTCGACATCAGAGCGTTCATGCCGCCGTTTGTTGAGTCCTTATAATATGAAAACACAAGATTTCCGCAAAAAAGGTATATGGTGTAGTGTTCCATTCCCCTTCCGAAAAACTGTTTGAAAATAATGCTCATTATAAAGAGCTGCAGAAGTGGTGAAAGGAGACTCCACCCCATGCCGAGAATGGTTCTTTTATATTTCTGTTTAAAATCCCTTTTGACCAATTCCTCAAAAAGAAACTGGTATTTTTTAAATTTAGTCAGCATTGTCTGATTTTCTCCAGTTCGGTTATTCTTTGATATAATCTCTCACAGTTGTTTTTATCATTGAAGGCGAAAAATTCATCTACGCGCTTCTTATAGACTTCCTTCATTTTACAGCCGTTTTCCATATATTCTATAATACGGTCAACCGTGCTTTCCAAATCATATTCAACTTCACCAAAGCCGTCGCGCTCATAATCAAAGTATCCCTTTCTACACACATGTTCACCGGAAAAGAACTGTTCCTTATCAAACTGAGTATATATGACAGGCTTCTTTAAATAGCCGAAATCAAACACCGCAGAGGAATAATCGGATAACACAAGGCTGCTTGATGAATAAATTTCTCTGTATTCCGAATACGGAGATAAAAATTCAACCTTATTATTTTTTGTGAAAATATCCATATGGCTCTGCATAGTAGGATGCGGAAAAAATGCAATTTTATATCCGTATTTATCCGCTGCCGCAAGAAGCTTCGGGTGATTTATAAGACTGTTATAGAAGTTGAAATATTTGCTCTTTTTAAAATTAAGCGATAACGTCCAGCGTCCGGTTTCCCTTTCGTATTCGGTCATTAAATATTTTCGCCAGGTGGGCATAATTGTTATCTGCTTCTTTTCCGAGTCGGTTAACCTGTCAAACCTTGGAAATCCCACAAGCCATACATTTTCCCTGTCATAAAAATATCCGGATTTTTCATCGGCAATTGAAGCGTATTCGGGATTGGCAGCAGTCACAAAACCGTAGAAATTTTTGTTATATTTGCAAAGCCAGCCTGACATATCGTTTTGTGTTATGCCATGCTGAAGAAATATGAATTTTCTGCCGCTCAGCACATCCCTGTAAGGGTCGCTGTATCCGATAAAGGGATTAAATATATCGTCCTCTCCGTGACTTGAGATAATATAATCGCTGCACAAAAGCAAAAGCTTATGCTTAAACGAATCCTTTTTTATAACCTTGCCGATTTTTTTGATTTTTTTATAATCGCCGCTCTGACCGCCTAAAACAAAATAAGAATTTATATTCTTGTGATTTTTAACCATATATCTGAAAAAAGCTTCGCCGTTATCCCCGGCTTTTAAGGTTCTGTCAGAAATAATCCATATGGGTCTGAGCTTTATTTTATTTATTAAGCGTACAATTTTTCTTGCAATTACTGCCTTTTTTTCGGCTGCTCCGTTTGTTTCCCAAAGTTCCTTTAAAAAGCTTTTCTCTAAGGCTTTGGCTTTTTCCTTGGCGTATGGCTGTATCTCAACTGCGTTACTTTTCAGCTGTATTATATAATCCCCCAGTCTGCAGTGGGAATTTATATATTTTTTGCAAACCGGCAGAAACTTACCCTCGCTCAATCCCGTAAGCGGTATTTTCATGCCTTGGGTTTCAGTGAAAAACAGGATTACCTCTTTTTCCTTTATATCTTTGTTAAGTGGAATTTCAAGTCTGTATGAATACCTTTCATAAAGCCTGCCGTAGTCCGCAGTTTCTGTATGCTGTATCCTTAAATCGGCTATATAGCTTTTATCATTGTAAACGGCGGTAAGTTTAAAACCGCCCTCCAAATCATAAAGAGGAGTAAACCGGCCCTCCAAAAACAAAACATTGTCTTTAACTGAAATGAATTCTACCTTGTTGGGAAAAGAGGACGCCTTGATTACCATTTTATCGTTCGACACAATACCGATATCGTCCGCCAAACGGGATATCTTAAAATCATTGCCTCTTTTCTGCTTGAGCAAATAAATCTTGTTTTCCCTGCCTAAATTTTTTTGATTCAAAATTACAATTTCATCAATATACTGCATCGCGCCGTGCAGCAGATTGAAATATTCATCTTTCTCATTTTTGCTTAAAACCCCGTCAGGAATTTTAAGCAGCTTAAATCTCCACTGAAGGTCGTACATAAGCGTGTTTTGAACAAACAGAGGAACATATCCGTAATTTTCGGTATAATACGAAATTATATAGTGTGTAAAATACAGCATATAGTCTATATACCAAGCTTTTTTGGTTGTGCCTGACTGAATCGCAGAGGCCTCGCCCGCAGAACGCTTACGATATAAATAAGCAGCTTCGCAAACTACTCCGAGTCGGTGTTTATCTGAAAGGATTTTCAGAATAAGCTGTGCGTCCTCCGCGTATTTAAGCCTTGTATCAAATCTTAACTCCGCAAGGCAGGCGCTTTTCACAAACGCACTTGACAGACTGAGCTGCGGGTTCTGCCACTCAGAGTCCAAATCAATTACCCTTGTTTTCTTGAATTTGTAATTTAAAATATGTTCCCCTGTCTGTCCGTCAAAAAAATACATGGGAATCGCGATTATATCAACATTGTATTTATTGACGCGGTAAAAATCATAAACGGCGGAAAAGGCGTTCGGCGACAGTTTATCATCCGAGTCCAAAAAGCTGACAAGCTCTCCCTGAACATAATCCAGCCCTAAATTTCTTGCGGACGAAACACCGCCGTTTTCCTTTTCCACATACAAACAGTTTTCAGGATACTTTTCGGCATAACCCTTGCATATTTCACCGCTCGAATCCTTAGAACCGTCATTGACCAAAATAAGCTGTATGTTTTCAATTCCTATATCCTGATTTAAAACGCTTTCAATAGATTCTCTGACAAACAATTCAACATTGTAAACCGGCATTACTACCGAAAATTTATATTTACTTCCCACTTTCTCACCCTCGAAAAATATTCTGCTTTTTCAATTCATGGCTTTTTACCTATAATCTTCTTTATCCTGTATCGGTTTATTTTTCCGACCGCCCCTACAAACCGTTCCGGCAGATTCAAAAATGTAATCGTTCCCAGTACAAAAAAACGAAGCTTTTTGAATCTTGAGAAATTTTCATTTCTGATAAAATAGTTTTTATACCCTGCAACGCTGCTTTTCATAAACCGGTATGTTTCCTTATCCCCGGCGGCATACGCCTGCCAAGCTATATCAAATGTATTATCATAGAGCTTTGCACACGCCAGATCATAAAGCCTGTCCTGACCTTTCAGGCAATCAGCAACCAGCTTTTTGGCTTCCAACGCAGAATACCACTTTTTAAAATGCCCCGCTCTTAACGCGCTTCCCTGCCTTTGATACCAATGGTAATATTTTTCAGGCAGAAGATAAACATCACCGAAATTGTTCAAAACTTTTGTAAGCCACAACTCGTCCTCGGCTATTGAATACTTTTCAAACTCCACTCCGGTTCTGTCCAGCGCCGATTTTCTGAAGACCTTGTTCCATACAGAAGTAAAATATCCGTACCCCATACCTATAAGGCAATTGAACAACGCTTCTTTCGAGCTTACTTTTCCGCTTTTTACCGGATTGTGCTCTATTCTTTCGCTGTCATCGAAATCCTCATAGTAACTGAAAAAAACCGCGTCTGTATTTTCGTCAAATTTCTCAATAATATTTTTGTAGGTATCCCTTTCAAGCCAGTCGTCCGGGTCAACAAAAGAAATATATTTACCCTCCGCGTGTGCTATTCCGAAATTTCTTGCGCTGCTGACGCCGCCGTTTGGTTTGTGAAATGACTTTACGCGGTTGTCCTTTTGCGCGTATTTGTCGCATAGATACCCGCTGTTGTCGTTTGATCCGTCATCAACAAGCAAAACCTCTATATTTTCATAATCTTGAGCAAGTATAGACTCCATACATCGGTCAATATAGCTTTCAACATTATAAACAGGAATTATTATTGATATTTTATCCATTTTTATCCTCTTGAATATACTCGATTTTCGGATTGAAGAATATTCCCTTTATCATACTTCCTATGAGCACGCCCAGACGTTTGAGTTTATAGTTGGGAGATTTGAAAAGTATTCGGAAAAAGTAAACTCCGCATTTTGCAAAGTAAAAAAGCGCACCTTTGACACCCTCTTTGCGGTAAAGATAAGACTCATTTCTAAAGGTGAATTTATATCTGCCTATGCGATCAAGCCCGTCAATAACAATATTACTGCCGTTGTTTTTTGCCATCTCATGCACAACCTGACTGCCGCAAACCATAAATGACGGTATGCCGTTTCTTACGGCTATTCTTCTGGTGTACTCAATGTCATCTCCCCAGATAAAGAACTCCTTTACCGGAAGACCGACATTCTTTATTACTTCACTGCTGAAAAGAAGCGAAACAAACGTCGACTGTTCGACCTGTATTATTCCGTGCTTCAGCAAGTGTGAGTAATTGTAATATGTTTTCTTGATTTTCTGACGGTTCATTTTACATTCGGTTCCGTCCTTCCAAAGCACTACGCTTGAAAGGTAGCCGAAATTTCCTCTGCCTATTATCTCTCCCGCTTTTATAAGCGTTTCGAGGGCGTCTAAGCAGGGTATGCAATCGTCATCCATTATCCAGACATACTCGTAACCCTTTTCAACAGCTATACGCATTCCGGTATTGAAACCGCCTGAACCGCCGATGTTTTGATGTGTATTGCGGTAAATAATGCCGCTTTCGGAAATTATATTATCTTTAACCCATTCTTCAGTACCGTCAGATGAATTATTGTTGATGATAATAATGTCACAGCCGACTGTCTGATTTTTTATGGCGCTTAAACATTTTTGCAACATATTCAATCTGTTATAGGTAACAACTACCGCTGCAATATTATTCAGATAAATCACCTGTCCCTGTTTTATTTGCGCTGATCTGAAAATTCTGAAAAATATAGAAAACCGTATCTCGGCTGAAAAGTCCCGTTAAAAATTTTCCGCCCTGCGGAAACATGTCATGAGAAGCGAACATTTAAGCGTCACCCATCAAGGCGACGCTTTTCCGTTTTATTACCCCGAAAGCGTGCGCACGTTTTTTCCTGATTGCAGTGCATACAGTAAACTGACGTAAGAGACGCGGCAACTGAGTCCTGCTGTCAATGCGCATAAATTTCACCCGACGGTTCATATAATCAAAAAAATACCGAAAATAAATACAAGCATTTTTCCGTATAATTCTACCATAATTCATATTAAAAAGCAACATAAAAAACTGCGGCGGTAACTGTCAAGTAAAAGTAGGCAAGAGAACTTGCACACAAAAAATCTATATATAGTTTACCCCCCGAATATTTTTGTCAAGAGGGAAAACCGAAAAATTAAAATAATTGTTTGTTTTGGCAAATTGAATATATTTGCTTTTTCGGCGGCTTGATTGCGTCAGGCAGGATTACAAATTCCCGCTTTGTAAGGCTCCGCCGGCAGTTACAGTTCAGATGCCTTTATTTCCTGTGATACAGGTAATATACAATTATATCCATTTGGGTGTTATTTATCGAATTAACGCCGGAAACGGTTATTCCGTCTCCGCTTAAAAGCATATAGTATTTTGCGTTCTCTGTTTTACAGCGGAAAACATCGGCGGCGCCGCACATCACACGGATTTCGTCCTCAATAACTACTATTCTTCCGGTTTTGCCGAGTATAACCTCTTTAACGGTACCGTCATCATTTCTTATACGCTGTGTAACATACTTGATTTCCCTGCCATCCATTTGTTTTAAAACATTCGCATTGGGATTTTTATTTTTGCGTTTAAATCCGAACATATTATCTATCCTTTATAAACCCGATTATATTAAATTTAATCCCCTAAATACAAGAACAGATATTTTTTGTGTCTGTTCTTTACTTTACACAAATTCAGCCGCGAATTTATGCTTTTGAAGAAAATCAAAACTCTGCAACACGCCGTAAAACCATATGTTGCTGTTAATTTATTTTAGCACAAGAAACTCAAATTGTAAATATATCTGAAGCAGCGCAAGCCGCGCTAAAACAGCGATTTTTGCGATTACGGATTTCATCGTATCAAAT
>CASEEB010000029.1 GCA_949286815.1 uncultured Eubacteriales bacterium
CTCGACATCTTGATATTTCCGCCGACAATATGAGGGTCTATTATGTTGGCGTCGATAAACTGCATGATGCATACGAAGGCAATAAAGTAAATGACTTTTATTGGGTCTTCGGTCAGAATAATAATCGCGGAAGGCACGGAGCCGATAAAGGGTCCGAATATAGGAATGATATTTGTGACTCCGCATATTACCGACACGAGAGGCGCGTAGGGGACGTCCATGAACACCATGGCGATGTAATAAAGTATGCCTATGATTGCGGAGTCAATTACTTTACCCTGGAGAAATCCGCTGAACATTTTGTCGGCGAATCTGAACTCGTCGATAATTGCGTTTGCCGCCTTGTCTTTGAAAATGCAATGCATAAAAATTTTGCATTTTTCGGCAAGCACTTTTCTTCCGGCAAGGAAAAAGGCCGAGAGCACTATACCGATTACGGTATCTTTTAAAATGACGACAAAATTTACCAATCCGCTGATTGCATAGTTTCCGAGTTCCGACAGGAAAGGCTGAAGATTTTCATCCATCCAGTTGTCAAATATCTCTCTGGCTTTTTCTATGACCTGTTCAAAGTATTCCTGAGCCTGAGGGTTGTCGGCAAAATAACTTTCGATTTTTATTCTTAATGTTTCGATATACACCGGGACGTTTTCGGAGAGCTGTTTTACAAGCTTGACTATACTTTCAATAAACTGAGGAATTACTATCCACAAAAGAAGACCGAGAATTATTATCCAGGTGATATACGTCAGTATCACGCTTAATACCCCGGCGGTTTTTTTCGCCGGCTTTACAGCTCTTTTCCCGGATTTCAACAGTCCGTGAAAGATATGTTTTTCGTAAAAGTTACAGGTCGATTTCATTACGTATGCTATGACCGCGCCTATGATGAAGGGGCGGAGTACCGATGTAATGAAAGCGAGCGTGCTTCCTACATTGTCAGATTTGAACAATATGAAAAAATAAGTTATACTTAACGCGAGTCCGAAAAATATTATCAGTGCATAGAATATAACACGTCTTAACTTTTCTTTGTTCATTTCGTGCCTTTCCTATCTGTAGTAACCGGTACAGATACTTTTTTATTGTCTTTGACTTTTTATTTGTTTATATTTTTACTGTAAGTATATGTTATTTATTTTACCACAATTATATGTTTATGTCAATATAGGATTGACATTTTTTCGGTAGTTTAACATTCTCGAAGCCCGTGTATTGTAAAAATTTAAACTATTGCCTCGGCATGGGACCTATGCCGAGGGATATTCCGTTGAGCAGGTTTTCATAACAGGTGTCATCAGATACGATCATTCTCGCGCCCTCTATATGTATATACCGAAGCGAGGCAAAATTATAAGAAGAAAGAGGCCTGTCAAGCGCGTCGTTTGAGTGCGCGCATACAAGGGTATCTCCTCCTTCAAATCCGCAAATAATCAGGGAATGATAAAAATCCCCGCTCTCATTTGCGAGCTGTACGACATCTCCTTCTATCGCCCTTGTGCTGTCCACTTCAAAGCCATAGGGTCCGATTCCCTGGTTTTCGGTAATGAAAAGCGGGGTTCCGGTCAGAAAATCATATAGATATTCCACGTCTGTCCATGCAGGAGCTCTGTTGTCGGAATTGATAAAGTACCAGCCGAAATCCGGAGTGAAATTCATTGTGCAACAGCCTGCGTAGATGCATTGAGAAACAAAATTTGTACAGTCTCCTCCTCGCCCGGCAAAATCAAAAAAAAGCGGATTGCGTGACAAAGCCCATTTTTTTGCGTATTCAACCGCTCTGTTGCGGTTATATTCTTTGTAAACAAACATATTGATACCTCGTGCCGATATCGGCGTATAAAATACTTTGTGAAAAAATCTGCCGTTATCAATTTATGCGTTTTTTGGCGACAGTGTTACTTTCGGAATTGAATAAAACAGGCGGTGACAGGATAATAATAATTACAATCACGGCCGTAAGCTTTTACCTTTTTGCGTTTGCGGTCGTACACACCGCTGATTTGCGGATATAATCTCAGGAAAGGTATGGTATTTTTATGGCGACGGATTTTCAGAACAGTCAGACAAAACTCAATCTTCTCCGCGCTTTTGCGGGAGAAAGTCAGGCGCGAAACAGATACACAATCGCGGCATCCCAGGCAAAGAACGATAAATTGCATGTGGTTCAGGCGGTTTTTCTGTTTACCGCGGGACAGGAAAAAGAACATGCGGAGATTTTTTATAATCACTTGGCTTCGTGCGCAGGACAGAATATAAAAATTGACGGAGGATATCCTATTGATATTGCCGACTCTATAGTGAAGCTTCTGCGATACGCACAGCACAATGAATATGAAGAACATGATGATGTGTATCAGAATTTCGGACAGGTCGCGAAGTCAGAGGGCTTTGACGCGGTTGCGAATTCCTTTTTCAAGATTGCGGAGATTGAGAAGACACACGGGGACAGGTTCAAAAGATTTGCCGATCTGCTTGAGCAGAACAAACTTTTTGTATCCGATGTGGAATGCAAGTGGATGTGCCTCAACTGCGGTTATACATTTGAGGGATTGGCGGCGCCCGAAATGTGCCCGGTGTGCAGACATGACAAGGGTTATTTCATAAGGGCAGACCTTTATCCTGCCGTAGGAAACTGATTTTATATTTTTCAATATTAATAAGGCTTATCCGTGTTTTTTACGGCATTTTTTGCAGCATATGGTTCGGAACGGCGGTAGCGCGGATATATTGATTTAGATATATTAATTTGGATGAGGCTTGATGCGGCATACCGCGCAGGCCTCTGATTTTATTCCTTGGTTTGCCCGGATAAAATAAATGTCCCGCGCAGTAATATTATTCTAAAGACATGCATATGCTTTATTGAAAAATCAGACCGCCGATATGCGGTAATTTGGAGGAAGGATATGGAGAAATACAACAGCTACGCCGAACAGGGGGCATTTATACAGATTCCCGTATGCGATAAAGTCATAACGCAGGAACTGTCAGGAGATTTTACATTGCCCGACTACCAGCCGGAAATCAAAAGATTGCTTCGCATAACAGCATCTGTTTTGCCCGCGTCGGGTTATTTCGGAACATCCGACGCGGAGTTTTCGGGAAATATTGATTATTATGTGCTTTATACAGGAAGCGACAACGAGGTTTATTGCGCGCCGCTGACAACCGAGTACAGTGTCAGCGTTCCGATTGATTGCGACGATATGGGCGCAGGATTTGAGGGCAGCGCTCATATAGTTTCGGATTCGGTGAACGGAAGAGTGGTGGCTCCCAGAAAATTAAGTATACGCTGCCGTCTGAAGACAAACGCGCACATATACAGTATAGTGCCCCTCGGCGGAGATTTCGGAAGCGACGTGGACCCCGCGGCGGTCGAGAAGCTGAACGGAGAG
>CASEEB010000030.1 GCA_949286815.1 uncultured Eubacteriales bacterium
CTTATGAGCAATGCCCCGGACATAAATTTGACTTGGGTACCGAGACAGTCAAAGCCACTTGTGAAAGCCCCGGAAAAATCAGAAAAACCTGCACAATATGCAAATACAGCGAAATATTCGATACTCCTCTCACAGAACACATTACAGCGACTGACCCTTATAAGGCGCCGACATGTACAGACACCGGTCTTACTGAGGGGAAACACTGCATTGTATGCGAAAAAATCATCGAGGAACAAAAAATAATCCCGAAAACCAGGCATCAATATACCGACGGCATATGTCAAAGTTGCCGTCATCACAGAGAAAGCACAGGTCTTATATATCAGAAATCCGAATCCGGGGATTTTTATACCGTAACCGGACGCGGAAGCTGCTCCGACCAATACATCGTAATTCCCGAGAAATATAACAATCTGCCGGTCAGGGAAATTTCAGGTTCCGCGTTTGCGGGCGATACCGATATTTTCCGAATCACTCTTCCGGCAACCATCGAATACATAGGAGACAGTGCTTTTGCGGGATGCGTGCATCTTGCCGAAATATTTAATTTTTCGTCTCTCAGTATCATAAGCAAAAGCACCGCAAACGGTTGTGTCGGACTTTACGCATATGCGGTACATACCTCAAAAGAAGACGGTTCCGTAATCTTCACGGATGAAAACGGGTACAGATTCGCTTACGTTGGGGATGTCGCCACTTACCTGGGAAACGGTACGGGTACAAATGAGATAATGCTGCCGGATAAACTTATAATCGATAATACGGAAATACTCAGATACAGCATAGATAAATACGCGTTCTATAACGGAAATGACATAAAACGCATAAGTATTCCCCAAAGTGTTACAATACTGTCAAAAAACCTTTTGACTTACTGCACCTCGGTTGAATATCTCAGTCTTCCGTTTATGGGAAAATCCGCATCGGATACAGATCACTCATTTCTCGGATACATTTTCGGGGCCGATACATATGAGTATAATTTCAACTATGTGCCGGATTCGCTGAAAGAAGTGACTATACTGTCACAAGACATATACGAATATGCGTTTTACCAATGCGATATAACATGCATCCGTCTCAAAGGCGGCGTCAAAACGATCGGCAGAAACGCTTTCTACGGGTGCGGGCGGCTTGAATATATTTTTCTGCCTGAAACAATTGACTTTATAGACAATTACGCGTTTTACGGTTGTCCGCTTAAAGCTGTATATTTCGACGGAGACGAGTCGGCATGGAACAAGATTAAAATTTCCGCCGAGGGCAACGATGCACTTATTTCGGCGGAAAAAGAATTTGAAAGCAACACAACCGATATTTTCTGAAAACAAAAATAAACTTTCGCACATCATGTCCTTAAAAATATGTACATGCAGCTCCGTCATATACTGTAGAAGAACGGTGAAAGGAGCTTGCGTTATGTTTATTTTTTCTCTTATCATTGCATTGTTGGCAAAAATGCTTCACCCGGTGCTGGGCATAGGCTCACAACAGAATTTTCCGCCGATTCTGTCACCCGAAGACGAAAAAAAATATTTTGACGAAATGAAAAACGGCAGTGAAGACGCAAGACAAAAGCTTATTCTGCACAATCTGCGTCTGGTTGCTCACATTGTAAGGAAATACTACGCGGCGAGCAAAAACCAGGAGGACCTTGTATCCATCGGCACTATAGGTCTTGTAAAAGCGGTCGATACCTATAACTCGGGAAACGGCACAAAGTTTGCCACATACGCCGCGAAATGCATACAAAATGAGATTTTAATGAATTTCAGATCTCAGAAAAAAAGAGCCGCCGAGGTTTCCATCAACGAAACAATTGACGTAGACCGCGACGGCAATCCGCTCACATACATTGACGTAATAAGCACTGACGACAATATGCACGAGGAAATAGACAGGAAAATTCTCTCGGAAAAAGCGCTGCGATACATAAATACAATACTGACCACCAGAGAAAGACAGATAATAATCATGCGCTTCGGACTTTACGGAGTCAAAGATCTGACACAGAGAGAAATAGCGCAGAGACTCGGGATTTCACGTTCATATGTCAGCAGAATTGAAAAAAGTGCCCTTGAAAAACTTCGCGACGTGCTGAAATAACCGAAACCCGCATTTTTGTAAATTCACAATTTTCGCGTAAAATCAAATGCAATACATTAACTTAACCATAAGGCAATCGCCGCGCCCCGTAAAATAAACTTTCCGAGACAAACAGACACAGTACTATTCCCTTCTGCTTCCCCTGAATATTACGGCGGCAAGATACCCGAATACAAGAGCCGCCGTGGTTCCGCCCGCAGCCGCAGTCAAACCTCCGGTAAGCGCGCCTATCAGTCCCTTTTCATCGACGGCCTCCTTTATTCCGTTTGAAATAAGGTAGCCGAAACCGGTGAGCGGAACCGTCGCGCCCGCCCCCGCGAAATCTACAAACGGTTTGTAAAGTCCTACCGCGCCCAAAACCACTCCGGCAACCACATACAGAACAAGAATTCTCGCCGGAGTCAGTTTTGTCCTGTCTATAAGAATCTGCGCTATAACGCATAAAATTCCTCCGAAAACAAACGCCCAGATAAATTGATTTAATATTCCCATTTTAAAATTACCGCCTTGTATTTTTAACTTTCGTAATTCGCGGAGAAATGCAACAGGTGCGCGATAGAAGGAATTGAATGACCCTGCTTGATGCTGTCCGGGCTCATCATAGCTCCCGTCGCGATAAACAGAACATGTTTGTATACACCTTTCTCCATATGCGGCAGAATATATGCCGAAAGCACTGTCGCGGCGCATCCGCAGCCCGATCCTCCCGCGTGCGTATCCTGTTTTTCACGGTCATATATCAAAATTCCGCAGTCATTGTGATTTTCAATATCAGGAAACCCTTCCGCGCTCATAAGCTCATGCAGTATCGAGCTTCCCTCGTACCCAAGGTCTCCCGTCAGTATCAGGTCGAAATCCGATGGCTTCTTTCCCGATTCGGTAAAATACCTTACAAGTGTGTCCGCAACCGCGGGAGCCATCGCCGCACCCATATTGTTCGGGTCGTTTACGCCTTTGTCAATTACTCTGCCCGGAACTGCTTCGGTAATTCTCACATTGCCGTGTTCGGAATCCCCTATTATGAATGCCCCGGACCCCGTAACTGTCCATTGAGACGTAGGCGTTCGTTGTCCTCCGTATTCTATCGGCGTTCTGTACTGACGCTCGGCGGAACAGTTGTGCGAAGATGTCACAACGGCGCATTTTTTAAATATATCTTTTGATGTAAAGACCGACGCTAAAATAATTCCCTCCGCCGACGTGGAACACGCGCCGTAAATTCCGAAATAAGGAATATTGCATCCGAGAAGCCCGTATGACGAGCCTACACACTGATTGAGCAAATCTCCCGCAAAAATTGCACCTATATCTTCAAACTTCAGCTGTCCTTTGTTCAATGCCACATTAAACGCCAGTCGCTGCATTTCGCTTTCGGCTTTTTCCCACGTGTCTTTTCCAAAACGGTCATCCGTGTCGTGCATATCGAAATATTCTCCCAAGGGACCTTCGGACTCCTTGACGCCGACGGCGTTACCGTAACAAATAAAGCCCGAATTAAGTTTAATTATATTTTTCATGCTTGCTTTCTCTCCGATATTTCCGAAAAATTATCTTATTTTTCGTAATTTCTGTATATGATTATTATTTGCATCGGGACAAAAAATATATGCCCTTAAAAATTTACTCGGCAGGTAATTTTTTATCAGTGTTTATATTAAAAAAAACGGATACTCAATACCGTTTCGGTTATGAATATCCGTTTTTTATTAATTATACTTTTGTACTTTAGAAAACATTTTGTCACACAAAATGATATGGGTTGCAATAATCATTTACGCTTGCAACTATAAAATATCAGGTACCGTCCGGCAGGTCTCGTTATCATACTTATCTGCCTGTGTAAGATAAAACGCCGCATATTCGCCGTTCTGCTCCATCAGCCGATGATGAGAACCACTCTCCTTTATCTCACCGTTCGACAGAAAATACACCATATCAACATACTTTATGGTAGCCAGACGGTGTGATATCATTATAACGGTTTTGTCCCTGAAAATATCAAAAATGGTATTGATTATCTCATCCTCGCTCATCGGGTCAAGCGCGCTTGTCGATTCATCCATAATAATAATATCATAATTTCCGGCATA
>CASEEB010000031.1 GCA_949286815.1 uncultured Eubacteriales bacterium
TCTTCTGCTATACATTATAACACTGTTTGTTATATTTGTCAACGGTTTAATGCAAAATTTTATATAAAACCGAGGCATACGGCGTTCGGAATTTTCCGAAAAATCATCCCAAAACGATTTTGCCGAAAAATTGCCGCCGCAGCCTCATATAAAAACTTATTAAAACTTATATTTTAACCTATTCAAATTGGGCATTGTACAAAGACGCGTAAAAACCTTTTGCTTTCATAAGCTCATCATGCGTGCCCTGCTCTTCTATATTGCCGTTTTTAATTACCAGAATTCGGTCAGCGTTCTGAATTGTAGAAAGTCTGTGCGCTATCACAAAGCAGGTACGACCCTTCATAAGCTCGTTCATCGCCTCGCCTATAAGTATTTCGGTCCGGCTGTCCACATTGGACGTAGCCTCATCAAGAATAAGCATAGGTGAATCCGACAGCATCGCCCGCGCGATGGTCAGCAGTTGCTTCTGCCCCTTTGAAATATTCACGCCGTCGTCGGACAGAACCGTGTTGTAACCGTCCGGCAAGGTCTCGATATACGAATGTATCCTTGCCGCCTTCGCCGCGGCAATGACTTCCTCTCGCGTCGCCCCTATCCTGCCGTACGCAATATTCTCATACACGGTTCCGCAGAAAAGCCAGGTTTCCTGCAACACCATAGTATAGGAAAGTCTGAGACTGTCGCGCGTGACCTGTCTTATCTCGTTCCCGTCCACATAAATTGCTCCGCTGTCTATGTCGTAGAACCGCATCAGCAGATTTATAATAGTGGTCTTTCCGGCGCCCGTAGGCCCCACTATGGCAATTGTACTTCCGGGCTTACAGTTGAGGTTGAAATCCTTGATTATTGTTTTACCCGGCACATACCCGAAATACACATGGTCTATGTCAACCTTACCCCGTACATCGGACAAAACCACGGCGTCCTCCGCGTCAAGCGGTTCCGGAGCCTCGTCCATAAGATTAAATACTCTTTCGGCAGCCGATGTGGCGGACTGTATCTCACTGAGTATGTTTGCAAACTCGTTTATAGGACCCGCAAACTTCCTCGAGTACTGAACAAAAGTACCCACATCGCTCAGCGCCACGCGCAGCATCGGATGCAGAGAGGCTCCCATTATCAATGTAAGCATATACAGTATGCCGCCGAGCATTGTGATAAACGAGATTGAAAGGTTATTTATAAAATTCACCGCGGGACCGATGACCGCCCCGTGATAATCGGCGTCATAATACGCCTCACACGCATCCCCGTTTTTACCGTCAAACCTTCCGGTAATGACGTCCTCTCTTCCATAAGCGCGTATAGCTTTCTGCCCCGAAAGCATTTCCTCGGCATATCCGTTCAGTTCTCCGAGTTTTGCCGAGCGTCTTCTGAAATACGGGCGTATGTGTATGGTCTTATATCTCGTGAATATAATAGACACCGGAACGGTAAACAAAAACACCGACAAAAGGACCGGTGAGATTTTAACCATCATCACAAAAGATCCCACGACAGTAATTATACTTGCGCAGATCTGCAAAAGGTCGTTTGACAGAGAAGCGTTTACCGTATCAATATCATATGATATGTGACTTACCGTATCACCCGTCTGATGCGTGTCAAAATAGCCGACCGGAAGCTCTGTCAGGTGGTCAAACAGCTCTTTTCTCATGCTGTAAGTTATCTTCTGGCTTATATGCACCATAAGCACCGCCAAAAGATATGACAGCACGCCCGAAACGATATATACTACAGCCATCAGAATACAGTATTTTATAACCGTATCGATATCGACCGAGCCTGTGCCGAGTTCAATTGCGTCAAGCGCTTTTCCCGACAGATACGGTCCCACAAGCGCGAGCACATTCGAGGTCACCATCAAAAAGAAAGCAAGCGCAAGCAGCCATTTGTGCGCGAAGAGATATTTACAGACTCTTAGCAAAACACCGCGCCTGCTCTTGCGGCGCGCTTTTATATTATTGTCAGTCAATCAAAGCACCTCCCAACTGAGAGTTACTTATCTGTCTGTATACTTCACAGTTTTCCATGAGGTAATCATGCTTTCCCGACCCTATCACCTTGCCCTCGTCAAGAACCAGAATAAGATCACAGTACATGACCGAGCTTACTCTCTGCGCGACAATAATACTTGTGACTCCGTTCATATTTTCCTTAATGGCGCGGCGCAGATTTGAATCGGTCTTATAGTCAAGCGCGGAAGACGAGTCGTCAAGAATCAGTATTTCGGGATTATTTGCCACGGCGCGGGCAATCAGCAATCTTTGTTTTTGTCCTCCGCTGATATTTGTGCCCTTGGACGTGACATGATGCTCATACTTGTCGTCAAATTTTTCTATGTACTCCTCGGCCTGGGCAATCCTTGCCGCGCGAACAACGTCATCGTGTGAAATATCACGGCCGAATTTTATATTTTCCTCAATCGTATCCGCGTAAACGAAGTCGTTCTGCATGGCTGAACCGAACATTGAACTCAGCTCCGACTCATCGAAACACCGCACATCCCTGCCGTCTATATATATCTTCCCGCTGCCACAGTCGTACATTCTCATAAGCAATTTAATAAGTGTGGATTTTCCGCTTCCGGTGGCTCCGATAATACCGAGTGATTCTCCGCGCCTCAACGAAAAGCTGATATTTTCAAGGTTTTGCGCACTTCCGTTATATGAGAAACAAACATTGTCAAAGACAATGTGCGCCCCGTCGCCTTTCTCCGTTTTTTCATCGCTCGACCGCGCTTCGTTCTCCCTGCGCAAATTCTCTTCAGCCAATTTCCTGCTCGTCTCTATAACCTCCGATATACGTGAAGCAGACGCCGCTCCCTTTGAGTACATAACAAAAATTCTTGTTATCGCCAGCATAGCGTTTGATATCAGTGTAAAATATGAGATAAACGCGATTATCTTGCCTGCCTGTGACAGCCCGCTGTCAACTCTGAAAGCTCCCACAAGAATTACGAGCACAATACCGATATTCAAAAATATATTTATTATGGGATTTGTAGCCGCCATGGTGACCGCCGCCTTTTTCTCCACAGTCACAAGCTGACGGTTGACTCGGTCGTATCTCTCTTTTTCATAATCCTTTTTGGAAAGCGCCTTAATTACTCTGATTCCCTGCGAATCCTCTCTTACGACACGCACCATGCTGTCTCCTGCCCTCTGAGACTCCTTATAAAGAGGTATCCCCTTTTTTGACACAAGCCAGACCGTAACTCCGATAAAAGGCATGATAGACGCCATTACAAGCGTAAGCATAGGGTCAAGCGTCAGAGATATCGCAAGCCCGCCCACAAGCAGGATAGGGGCGCGCACACCCAATCTCTGCATCATTCCGAGAAACTGGTGTATGTTGTAAGTATCTGACGTAAGACGGGACTCAAGACTCGGAATCGTAAACTCATCGGTCTTTGAGGCTGACAGGTGCATGGTAGCGTCAAACAAATCATGTCTTATCTGTCTTGCGGCGTCGCGCGCCACCTTTGAAGCCATTCTGTTGGCAAGCACATTCCACCAGAACGCAAGGACGGAACACACCACCATTACAATTCCCCATATAACAATCCTGTACACGTCGTCGGTGGATGTGCACGCGGGTACAACATTGTCAATAATATGGCTCAATATGTAAGGCAACGCCAGTTCAACCAGTGAACCGGCGATTTTTATCAACATTCCAATCGACATTATAAAGCTGTACGGCTTCAGATATTTCCATATAAAATTCACGGCAATTCTCCAAATCCAAACAAGACATACAAAGCGTATGCAGGTTGTTTATCATGAACGGATTTCAAATCAAAAAAATCGGTTCATTGTCAAATCCGGAAATAATCTTCCGTTTTTCAGAAGACTGACAATATTACACTGTCAATCGGGACGAGCATAAACCTTTGAGTTCAGCGTCTCTCATCAAGAGGCACATATTCTCTGGGCTTGGAAATACATTTGTACCCGGGACGGATTATGCGGTTTGAGGTGCAATACTCCTCCATCCGGTGAGCGCACCACCCCGCTACCCTCGCAATCGCGAACAGCGGCGTATACATTTCCTCCGGAATACCAAGCATCCGGTAAACAAGTCCGGAATAAAGGTCAACATTCGCGCACATATCCTTATCCGTACCCTTATACGCGTTGAAAAGTCCGGGAGTAATCGTCTCAATCTGTTCAAGCAGCTCGAAATCTTCCCCAAATCCCTTTGCGTAGGCGAGTTTTTTCGCGTATGTTTTCAGCATTACCGCCCTCGGATCGGATTTTGTGTAAATCGCGTGACCCATGCCGTAAATAAGTCCGGAACCGTCATTGGCTTCACCCTTGAGTATTTTAAGCAAAAACGACGCGACCTCGTCCTCGTTGTGGATATCCTTGACGTTCTTTTTAATGCAGTCAAACATTTCCTGCACTTTTATATTTGCCCCTCCGTGTCTCGGACCCTTCAGCGCGCCGATAGCCGCGCTTATCGCGGAATATGTATCTGAACCGGAGCTTGCCAACACACGGCAGGCAAATGTCGAGCAGTTTCCGCCTCCGTGTTCCGCGTGAACGCAAAGGCAAAGGTCAAGCAGCCTCGCTTCGTCTTCCGTATAGCTCTTGTCGTCGCGCAATACCCGCAAAAAATTCTGAGCGGTCGAAAGCCCGTCGGCAGGATTATGCAAATTAAGGCTTTTGTCAAAAAAAGCGTTTCTGTAAACCGCGTATGACTGCGCCGCGATAACCGGCAATCTCGCCAAAAGTTCCATGCTCTGGTGCAACATATTCTCAAGACTTGTGTCGTCCGGATTGTCGTCATAGGCGTAAAGCGCCAGAACCGCGCTCGACAGCTTATTCATTATCGACCTTGACGGAGCCTTCATTATTATGTCTTCGGTAAATCTCGGAGGCAGTCTTCTGTAATGCGCCAACACTTCATTGAAACGGTCCAGTTCATCGGATGTGGGAAGATGACCGAAAAACAAAAGATACGCACATTCCTCAAAACCGTACCTGTTCTCTTTTGCGAAATTGTTCACCAGACTGCTTATCTCATATCCACGATACTCAAGCTGACCTTCCACGGGCATTTTTTCACCCTCGTTGATTATGTAGCCGTGGGCGTTTCCGATCTGCGTGACTCCCGCCACTACGCCCGAACCGTCCGCTTCTCTCAGTCCTCTTTTTACCCGATAGCTTTCAAATGCCTCTTTAGGTATAACATAAGCTGATTTTGCGTCATCCAGCATCGACTGAAACTGATTTTCAATCAGATTTTCTCCATCCTCATTATTGTTTCTTGAATTAAATTGCATATTTACCTCCTCTGAGACATTTGTCAAGGGCTACTCCAAGACAGAGCATCCGATATTCCGCGCGTCATGAACAAATATACGGAATTTACGGACTTTAAACTGACGCAATGACAATATTTTACGTATACTTAATATTATACCATTTTAAACGCCGTTTTTGCAATTAACAAATTGTAAACTTTCATAATTTCCGCAAAACATGTACATTTATATGCAAGTTTTACGATTTTATGCAAATTGAAAAGTTGCATTTTTCACACCAGAAGGTCTGCTCCCTCCGCGGCGCTGTTGTTTTTCAATATAGGGTCTACCTCGTTTTCAATAAAACGCTCAACCTGCGCAGGGCATCTGCCTATATAATTTG
>CASEEB010000032.1 GCA_949286815.1 uncultured Eubacteriales bacterium
GTTCTATGTCAGGAATCTGCTGATTCCGGCGGTTATAATTGCTTTCTGCGCGTTTTTTATGTGCGTTGTCATGGTGGTGGTATCCTATGTTATCGCTGTGGGAGCGGATATAAAAAATGAAAACGACTTAACTGTCTGAGCAGTAAAGCACGAAAGGTACGGTCATGTATGATAATTATAAATCTTGATGTTATGATGGCAAAAAGAAAAATTTCTTTAAATGAATTGTCCCAGAAGGTCGGTATTACAGTCGCAAATTTATCGATATTGAAAAACAATAAGGCAAAAGCGATACGTTTTTCCACTCTGGATTCGATTTGTCGGGCGCTTGACTGCACTCCCTCGGATATTATCGAGTACGTAAAGGATGACAGCTGATTATGAATGAATTAAACTATGACTCAGACTGTATATATGATATAGCCGTTATCGGTGCGGGACCGTCCGGCTCAAATTTTTCACGTCTCGTGGACAGCGTAAAATATAAAATTGTTTTAATAGACGGAGAAAACGAAGAACATAAAAAACCGTGCGGCGGTCTGCTTTCTCCTGACGCGCAGGATATAATGGCCCGGTATAACATAACTCTGCCTTCCGAGATTCTTGTTTCTCCGCAAATTTTTTCCGTGCGTACAATTGATCTTGAATCCGGACTTATAAGACATTACCGCAGAAGCTATATAAATATGGACAGATACAGATTTGACCGATTTCTGCTTGGTATGGTGCCGCAAAGCGTGAACCGTATAGAAGGAAGATGTATTTCCATATCAAGGGAAGATAAATACTTTTTGCTTGAAATTAAAGACAGGGAACAGATACCTGTAAAAATCAAAGCAAAAAATATCGTCGGAGCCGACGGAGCTTCTTCTGTTGTAAGGAGAACTTTTTTCAAAAAAAGTACAATACAGAGATATACGGCTGTTCAGCAATGGTTTTACTCCGCGGACACAAATCCTTTTTATTCATGTGTATTTGACAACAGTACATCGGAAAGCTGTTCGTGGGTATTTTTCAAGAATGGATTTCTGGTGTTCGGAGGAGCATTTAAGCCGTCAGGATGCAGAATTGCCTTTGAGGAACAAAAGAGGAAGCTTATAAATATGGGGATTATTCCCGGCAATATAGAAAACAGTCTTGTCAGAACAGAGGCTTGCTCAGTCCTGAGACCTCATTTGCGCAAAGGCTTTTGTCTCGGAAAAAACGGTGTGTACCTGCTGGGAGAAGCCGCGGGTTTTATCAGTCCAAGCTCTCTTGAGGGTATCAGCAGCGCTCTGCTGAGCTCGGAAAAGCTGGCGGATGCGTTCAACTCCGGAAAGGAGAGTTTAATTTACAGGAAATACAAATCCGGAACCCTTCATCTGAGGGGAAAGCTTAAATTAAAATGCATAAAGCGGCCGTTTATGTATAACAAAAAACTGCGTACACTAATTATGAAATCGGGTATTTTATCAATCAATATCAAAGAAAGCGCTGTGAAAAATAAATAAAAATAACGGGGTTGCCTCAAATCAGTATTCGAGACAACCCCGTTTTGCCGATATGTTATTAAATGTCCGACTTATAAACTTTTTATTTTTTTGATACAGTCGGCACAAATCTTCAGATCTTCATTTTCGATTTTTTCACTTCCGCAAATTCTGCACACGGAGCGACCTGTTTTCAAAATTACTTTTTCTTCGTCCGCGTAAATACTTAATTTGCTCCCTGATTTAATGTTGAAAAATTCTCTGATCTGGTTGGGAAGTACAATCCTTCCGAGTTCATCGACCGAACGGTCCGCAATATATTTCATCTTGTTTACCTCCGTTTATTCTTTTGTCGAACTGTTTCGACGTTGACATTATTATATCACATGTCTTCTGTCAAAATTTGTCAAAGCAAGGTATTAAATAAAAAAATTACATATTTTTACAAATTTTAATAATTTCCCCTGCTAAACACTTCGATTATAGAGATTAATTTATCTTTTTCCTCCTGCGGACATTGTTCGATAAGCTCTGATATTTTAGACACTTTTACTTTGTAGCTTTTTGGAATTACGTCGCAAAAAATTTCGTCGGCAGAGCAATCCAAGGCAGAGGCTATAGCGACAAGTTTGTCCGATTTGGGAAAGCTTTTGCCTCTTTCGATATCGGACAGATAATTGTTGGATATACCAATCATTTCCGAAAATTTTTGTTGTGTATATCCTTTCTCGTTGCGAAGTTTTTGTATCCTTGCGCCTATTTTCTGGTTGATTGTTTTTTCGTTCATGGTTAAACCTCTTTCATAATTGGCTCGATACCTCAATCCCGGTATCTTGAAATACAGTATAAACAATTATTTTCAAACAAGCCACAAGATATAACCGAAAATATTCGTTGCAGCCGAAATTATAAAAATATTTACAAAAAAAGAAATTATTGCAAATAATGAGAGCCCATGTTTAATTAGTTGATTATATGTGTAAATTAGTTAATTGGCACAAAACTGTGTTTTTGGGTAAAAAATATCGGTCTTTTTTTGCAAAATATACTTGACAAAGTGAAAATAACAATATAAAATATAAAAAACATAAAAGATTTTTCCGAGGAGGACTAATCAAAATGAAAAAATATTTAAGGGCAATGTGTCTTGCCTTTGCGGTTTTGATGATTCTGTCGGCTGTTTCATGCGCAGAAAATTCCGATGACGAGAACAACTCCGCAGGTAATGACGTTTCGCAGACGTCGGAAAGTGAGACCGATGCAAAGGACCTCAGCTATGTTTCGGAGCTTCCCTCAAGCGTGAAGTTTGACGGCGAGACCGTAAGAATTTTGGGCTTGGATTCCGCGGGTTTAAACGACGAGCTTTACGTTGAAGAAGGAAATACCGGAAACAATGTCAATGACGCGGTTTACGCGCGCAACCTTGCCATTGAGGACAGACTCGGAATTGATCTTGAAATAACGCTTGATTCCAATGCCATGGCAAATGTGGAAAACAACATAAAAGCGGGCGGAAGCGATGCCATGCAGATATATTCGGATTCCATAAATTTTACGGTTAGGTCTATGATAAAGGGATATTTTTACGACCTGTCGGAAGTGGAAAATCTTGATGTCGAGAAGAAATACTGGACTCAGGGATTCAGGGATATTGCCTCTTACGGGAAAGAAAACAAGCAGTATCTTATAACCGGGGCCCCGTCTCTTTCTTTATACAGGTTTACTTTCGTGACAATATTCAATAAGGACTATTTTGAGGACGCGGGATGGGAAGACCTTTACACCACTGTGGAAAACGGTGATTGGACGCTTGATTATCAATTCAGCCTGATCTCCGACGTTTATCAGGAGCTTGACGGGAAAACCGGAATTACCGAGGGAGACTTTGTGGGTTTGATAACCGGAAAGGTAATATCAATAGACCCGTATCTCACCGCCTGCGGAATTCATATGATAAAGAAGGATACAGGCACGGGAAGGTGGTATTTTGACGGAAGCACACAGGAACGCGTCGCAAGTATGGTTGACAAGCTGAAAAAGATATACAATGACTCCAACGGCGTATATGCGTTTGACAGCGAAAGCACTGTTATTACAGAAAAATTTGCCTCTGAGGAGGGGGCAATGGCGACGATTGAGCTTTGGTTTTTGGAGCAGACCATCGGACAGATAGGATTTAATTACGGAATTGTACCGATGCCGAAGTTTGATACCAATCAGGAAAGATATTATTCATATGTTCAGGACTCCGCCACCAGCTTCGGAATACTTACATGCTCGGCGGAAAATGATTTGCCCATGCTCGGAGCTTTTCTTGATCAATTAGGATACGAGAGTTATCAGAAAGTCGTTCCGGAATATTACGGACGCTCGCTGTCTTATAAATTCCTTCAGGACGAGGAATCGCAAAAAATGCTTGATTTGATTTATGAGACGACAGAGTATGATTTTGTAGGTGCGTTCAGCGCGATACTCAATCCGGTTATCAGGGATGAGATGAGAACGGTCGTAACTTCGAGCGCGGATATTGTGGGCTCATCCTATGCAAAATGGAAAAGAGGAATGGAAAATACTCTTGACAGGAAATTCAACGCCATGCTTGATTCGTTTGATTACTGAGCGACGGTTACCGGGCGGTATTTGCATATCAGCATTTGATGAGCATCTTTGCCGAGCACCGGTTGATGAATAACAGTTGTTGAAAAACAGGATTTTTCGGATACTGTATAAAAATCAAAAACAGTCCTCCTGCCGCTATGGACGAGGAGGACTGTTTTCGGTGCGTTTTGATATATACCGGATTGAAAATAAAATTCATAGAATGGAAAAGAAAGGATAAAGGCTTCGGTAAACGGGTTTTCCCGTACATTACAAAGCGGAAATAAAAAATATGATAAAAAGAGCGGCAATTTTTGACCTTGACGGTACTTTGCTTGATACACTTGACGACCTTACCGACAGTACAAATTATGTGCTTGATAAACACGGGTTTGAGAAGAGAACAAAAAAAGAAATACGGAGCTTTGTGGGCAACGGAGTGCCTAAGCTTATAGAAAGAGCACTGCCCGGCGGGTTGGATAACCCGCTTTATGATGAGTGTGTCTCGGAATTCAAGCTGTATTATAAATCGCATTCGGCCATAAAGACCGCGCCGTATCCCGGCGTGACTGATATGCTGCGCGCTTTAAGGAATAGCGGTATAGAGGTCGGTGTGGTGTCCAATAAAATCGACAACGCCGTAAAAGCGCTTTGCGAAACTTATTTTGGGACACTGATTGATTGCGCGGTGGGAGACAGGGACGGTTTTTTGAAGAAACCCGCGCCTGATTCGGTGTTTGAGGCGATGAGGGTACTCGGATGTGAAAAAGCCGTATATGTGGGAGATTCGGACGTCGATATAAAAACTGCGAAAAACGCAGGGCTTGCATGTATCAGTGTAACCTGGGGATTTTGCGATACTGACAAGCTGCGGGAAAACGGAGCGGAAATTTACGCGGATAATACTTCGGAATTATTGAATAAAATATATGAGGTTTTGAAATATGAAGTCTGATTATTTAATAATGTCAATACAATGTCGGCATACCGTGGAAAAAAGACTGTGAACAGGTAAAATAAGGGGAAGGAATGAGCAAAATATGACGCTTCCGGAAGAGTTTAAAAAACGAATGACCGAAATACTCGGAAGTCAGGCGGAGCTTTTATTTGAAGCGCTGGAGAGCGAAGAACCTGTCAGGGCGTTCAGAGTAAATACCAATAAGATTAAGGTAGAGGATTTTTTGCCAATATGTCCTTTTGACGCCGAAAAAATACCTTTCTGCGACGACGGCTTTTATACTACGGAACAAAATCCCGGAACCTTTGCCGCTCATGCGGCGGGAATGGTTTACATGCAGGACCCGGCAGCCATGAGCACAGTGGGAGCGGTTGAAGTGCGAAAGGGCTGGAAAATACTCGACGCGTGTGCCGCGCCCGGAGGAAAAACCGCTCAGCTTTCGGCATATACAGGTGACGACGGAATAGTGGTCGCGAATGAATATAACGCGAAAAGATGCCGCGTACTGCTTGAAAACGTGGAAAGAATGGGATGCAGAAACGTAGTCGTACTGAATCTTGACACAAAATTTCTGCCTGATGTTTACAGAGAGTATTTTGACCTTGCCGTAGTGGACGCCCCGTGTTCCGGGGAGGGAATGTTCAGAAAAAACAGCAACGCTATCGAGGAATGGAGTACGGACAATATATTTATGTGCCGTGACAGACAGAGATATATTCTTGAAAATGTCGCGAAATGCGTGCGAGGGGGAGGCATTCTGCTATATTCAACCTGTACTTTTTCGCTTGAGGAAAATGAAAAAAACATAAAATGGTTTCTTGACGGTCATCCCGAATTTGAAATAATACCGGTCGCGGAAAAAGTAAAAAAGTATACGGCTGACGGGATTGCTTTGCCCGGCTGCGTATATGACATGACGCTCGCCAGACGCTTTTATCCGCATATATCCCCCGGAGAAGGTCAGTTTTTCGCTGTTTTGCGGAAAAACGCAGAGACTTCCGAAAAGTCCGGCGATGGAAATATACAATATATTCGGAAAAATAAAGTATCCGACAAAAAAGCCTCAAGGCAGGGAAACGGCAAAGCCGAAATTGCCGGTATGCTTGAAGCGGCGGAAGATTTTTTGTGAAAATACAGGACTCTGCGCCTCGGATTTATCGGGACAAGAGCTTATTTTCCGCGGAGGAAACATATATTTATCGCCAAAAATACCTCTGCCGGATTTCGGTGTGTTTGTACCCGGCGTAAGCGTGGGCGAGGTGAGAAAGGGCAGGGTTATCCCGCATCACGGATTGTTTTCTGCATACGGAAATTTATTTAACAATCGCGTGGATTTAAAGCAGCAGGACTTGCGTGTCAACGAGTTTATGAGAGGCAGAGAGATATTGATTGAAGACAAAACGCTTAAGGGATGGGGAGCCTTGACCGTTGAGAATTGCGCGCTCGGCGGAATCAAAGCGTCGTGCGGAGTCTGTAAAAATCATTATCCCAAAGGACTTTGGCTGAGATGACAAACTTCTTTTTGCCGCGATTGCGGTAAAAAGGCTTTATATATTTTTCGCCGCGTCGGTTAACCGACGCGGCGTTTTTATCACTGTCTGAGTCTGAATGTGCGCGGAGCCAGCTTATATACCAAAATACAGGCGACTATGGAATACAGCACGCAGAAAAAGATACATAACAATCCGAAAACAAGAGTAGGCATTCTCACCTGCATCAGGAAAAAGCAGACAAGATATGTTACGCTCATAACAAGTCGGTACGTGCCGCTTTTAATCTCAGTTCCCGCGTTATACGGCTGCAGAAGGTAGTATATTGTCAGATAATGAACAGAGAAGAACATACTCATGCAGAGGATCGATACAAAAAGTACGGCATAATTCAGCGGATTGTCGGTACCGCCCGACGCGTAAAGCAGTATCGCGAGCCCCGCGCCGATTACAAACGCGGGAAGCAGATTGATTTTCATAATTTCCCGCAGACGGATACGGAAGAGCTTAAGTATCATGACGGGCTGTTTGTAAAATGAATATGTCAGCAGACTGTGGTCGCAGTTCGTAAATAATGCCGTTGTAAAACCGGTTCCACGGTTTATGGCGTACATTATAAAGACAAAATAGGGCAGAAAATTCATCAGCAATTTATTTGATTCAGCCTTGATTTCCGGAGCGAGGTAAAACGCCAGAAGCGCGCCCAGAATCAAAACCGTGCAGACCGCTGCTATCTTTAAGGAGGCGTTCCAGAGTATTTTTTTATGTCTTTTTACAAACAGTTCATTCAGATATTCAAAACCTTTGCGCCTGCTTGTGATAGTTAGGTCTGTACTTATAAAATTTCTGGTTTGCTTCTGTGTTGCCTGAGCCACGGTATTATCCATTTGATTTGTAAGCTGGCTCAGAAGATGACGGTTCAATTCACGGTATCTGTCAAAAGAAAATATTTTTACCGCGGCTGCGGCGCCTGCCGGAATGAATACCAACATAACTATATATGAAACAAACGTGGGCAGGGCGAGGTTTAACGCGGGCAGTCCGTATGCGGCGGCAAGCAACAGTCCCGCGGCCAGCCAGACATATTTGCTCAGCTTGTTTTCATTATAGACGAATCCGGTTTTCTCATAATAAATCAGCGAAATTGCGGATGCCGTAAGCTTCAGACCGGCTATGGAAAATGGTATGAGCAGACACATCCACAGCGGAATGTTTTTATCCATGCCGAAGATGAGAGAAAACGGAATAAATCCTACGATTACCTTTAAAATGGAATACGTATAATTTATCAGCGTGAACTCTTTTGCGTTCATCCGCATGAGTATTACCGCGTAATATTTGTCCCTTGTGGGTTCAAACAGGCTGGTATTCATCAGAGCTCCGATTACGGTTAAAAACAGAAGAATATGAATATATACCCGGTCTACCGGTAGATTTTTATACAGCATTCCGATGCCGGCTATCATAGTGATGAAATAAAGAAATTTACCGATAAAAACAGATATTATTTCCCAGATCACGGATATGACAGTGGCGAAAATTTTCAGACCTCTCACACTGTACAAGGACTGAGGAAGTATTTTTTTCAGCAAAGGGATCTGCTTTAGCGAGTAGAGTATGGTGTTTACGCGGTATGTGTTTTTGAGGGAGAAGGAAATTCTGAATGTTTTATTCATGCCCTTCCTCCGTCAGCGCCGCGATGATTTTTTCTTTGAACTCGTGACTGTCAAGATTTGACTTGTCCACTTTTTCCAATATGCCGTGATTCAAAAGCACTATCTCATCGCATAAATCAAGCGCCAGGTCCATGATGTGAGTGGAGAATATGGTTATGCGACCTTCTTTGAGAGAGCGGAGCAGCTGTTTCATTTCCTCGGCTACCACTACGTCAAG
>CASEEB010000033.1 GCA_949286815.1 uncultured Eubacteriales bacterium
ATATGTTCCTCCCTGATTGATACCGAAAAGCAGCTGAGAACGGTTTATGGTCTCTTCAAGCCGATTCAGCCTTGCAAGCTCCGCCTTACAGCGTATGAGCCACCGGTATGTTCTCTCCGTCGAATTTCTGACATAATCATAAGGCGCGGGATTTTCAATGCATTCGTCAAACGCCATGGCAATAGTTGACGCCAGATTGGACTGTATCCGCATACTTTCCTCAGGACCCATAAAAATCCTTTTGCCGTCCACATGCGACTGAAAGCGGACTCCCTCCTCGGTAATCTTGCGAAGTTTGGCAAGCGAGAAGACCTGAAATCCTCCCGAATCGGTAAGTATCGGTCTTTTCCAGTTCATAAACCTGTGCAGTCCGCCCATTTCATATATCAGTCGGTCGGTGGGACGTATATGCAAATGATATGTATTTGAAAGCTCCACCTGACAGTCTATCTCCTCAAGCTCCATGGTAGAGACACCGCCCTTTATGGCGGCGCAGGTACCTACATTCATAAACACAGGGGTCTGGATATCTCCGTGCACCGTGTGAAGCACACCTCTCCTTGCCCTGCCCTCTTTTGACAAAAGTTCAAACATAACTCTGCTCCTTCGGCACGCACAATAACAGTGTGCGGCGTTTGTGTAAAATATATTCAGATTTTTTAAAATACAAAAATTCAGTAAGACATAATTTTTCTGTATAAGAAAATTCACGTTCTTTCAAACTGTCTGTCCATATTTTTTTTGGACATTTCCATCGCGACCGGTCTCCCGTGCGGGCAAAAAGTAATGTCTGGAATTTCCATAAGCTTTTGAACTATCCACTTGCCGTCTTCTTCCGGATACTCAATCCCCGCCTTTATCGCCGCCTTGCAGGACGCCTGATACAGCGCCTTTTCAAATATTATGTTTCTCGTGATATTTACATTACCCGTGCCGTTTTTGATTCTGTCCGCCAGAACCGCAAGCATATCCGCGACAGACGTCTGTTCAATTCCCGCGGGGATCTCATTGACCGAAACCGTATTTCTCGCGGTCGTAAAGCCGAACCCAACCTTTTCAAGCTCTTCTCTGTATTCCTCAAGCGCGCTCACCTCATCGGTCATCAGCATGACCTCTGTCGGAATCATAAGCAGTTGAGAATATGACTGCGAATTATACATATTTGACTTAAGCTGTTCAAAAATAATTCTCTCATGCGCCGCGTGCTTATCTATAATAAGCAGCTTATCCTTTAGCTCGACAATCAAGTAAGAGTTGAAAGCCTCTCCGATAAGTCTGTACTCTGTATTCTCCCGCGCGGGCTCCTCTTCAGGTTCCGTCTGTCCTACGCTCTGTTCCTGATTTCTGTTTACGGGACCGGCGCCTTGCTCATACGATTTTGGCACGTCACTTTTTTTATCGGAGTTTAAAAAAACTTCGGCGGGTATATCGTTTACATCAGTCTCCCCGTCATTATGCCCGGCATACGCGACTTCCGGGGCGACATCAACGAAATTCTTTTCATTGTTTTTTTCCGTATTGTAATTATCCCGCACGGACGGCTCCGCAAATGTCACCTTATC
>CASEEB010000034.1 GCA_949286815.1 uncultured Eubacteriales bacterium
GTCCCGGTCTGCTTCAGAAAGAATGGCATGTGGATGTCAATATGTGCAAATATGTGTCGTATATAATAGACACGCTCAATCATGACGCTACCATCAGCGGACTGCTTGATCCGACAAAGAAGATCAATACTCTCATTGCGAAGCACAAGGCTGAAATGGAAGAATCACAGGGACAGATTAAAATGAATTTTGAAGAAGACAAACAGTGATTTTTCCTTATGTAAAGGTAAGGTTAAACCTTTGTCTGAATTTTTAAAGGACGCCGGGTTTAATATCAATGCCGCATAATTGAGTAATTTGAAAATATATCAAAATATAACTATATAGCTTTATGGGCGTTACAAAGGCGCAAAAGACAGCGTAGAAGGCAGAAATGCTTTTTACGCTGTCTTTATAAAGTTTTTCGATTCGGGATTTTCGTCAGGTGTGTTTTGGTTATGTCTGAATTTTGTTTTTTATGTTTCTGTGCAAATGCTATTATGTAAGTAAGATAAATCAGACGATGCAAATAGGCGAAAAAAGAAGTAATCAATTTATCGTACAAACAAATTATATTTAACGGAGGATATAAAAATGGATTTGAATAAACAAAATGAATGGATTTTAAGTGGAAAAATGTATAATGATTTAACCGCGGAACTTGTTGAAGCAAGAGAAAAAGCTGTTTTACTGACAAACGAATACAATGCAAGTTTTGGAAAAACTCCGGAAGAAAGACAGTCTGTTTTGAAAAGGATTTTGAAATCTATAGGAGAAAACGTTCACTTTGAACCGACCTTTAGATGTGAATTTGGCTACAATATTTCAATCGGAGATAATTTTTATGCAAATTTTGATTGCGTAATGCTTGATGGCGGTGGAATAGAGATTGGAAATAATGTGCTTTTTGGACCAAGAGTAGGAATTTATACATCTAATCACGCGGCAGACGCGTGGGAACGTGCGAATGGAGCGTGTTATGCAAAACCTGTGAAAATCGGAAATAATGTGTGGATTGGCGCGGGAGTACATATAAATCAAGGAGTTACCATAGGAGATAACACTATTATCGGTTCCGGAAGCGTAGTTACTAAAAGCATTCCCGCGAATGTGATCGCGGCAGGTGTTCCATGTAAAGTGATTAGGGAAATAACGGATAAGGATAAGACGGGTTATCGACCGTAAAATGCAGATTTCACTGCGGGATGTGCCGTCGCGTATATTGAGCGTCAACTCGCGATTTCCGTATGCAAAGGACTTGGAAGCGATGGAAAAATTATTCTTGCCAATATTCTGACTCCGGCAATTTTGTATTAATATTGACGGCAAGGGTAAATAATCAGTCCGAAAGGATTTATTATTTAACCGTATTCATATGCAGTTAATAAATTTGTGCTAATATAAAATGATAAGCGCAAGGTAAAGTTTGCTTTTGCGATTTATAACGAAATAAGATGTCTTGCCACTTGATTTTTTCAGTGGAAGATACAATCTCTCGCTGAAAACGTTGAATGACGGGGCTTAGCCCCTTATTGAATTGCGGAAAGGTATATAGGTATTAAATGAGTAAAAACAAAAATAAGCAGTGCAATGTCAGAAAGACCTCGATTGGAGGTCAGGCGCTGATGGAAGGAATCATGATGCGCGGTCCCAAGACCACCGCCATGGCGGTGCGAAATACGGACGGTGAGATAATCATGGAAAAGTTCCCGACACGGACTACCGCGAAAAATAAGTTTTTCAAGCTACCCGTAATCAGAGGAGTGTTTAACTTTGTTGATTCCATGGTGTTCGGAACCAAATGCCTTATGCGTTCCGCCGAAATTTCGGGGCTCGAAGAGGTCGAAGAAGAGATGAAAAAAGAAAAGGAAGCGAAAAAAGCCGCGAAGGCCGCAAAAAAACACGGCACGGTTCAGTCTGACGCTTCCGTTGTTTCAGATGAAAATTCAACGGCTTCAACAGAGAGTGATGTTGTCACGGAAGCGCTGTCAGACACAAATGCCGGTGATATATCCGACGCCGAAGATTCGGTTATCAATGAAGAAAACGGGGACACGGTCAAGGCGGAAGACAAAGTCGAAAAAAACGATAACCCCGATGAGAAAAAGGAAAAGTCTGTCATGATGTCGGCGGTAATGGTAGTCAGCCTGCTTTTCGGATTTGCGTTGGCAATCGGTCTGTTTATAGTATTGCCGTCATATTTGTATAAATGGACTTCGTCAGCCCTGCCGTTTCTGGCTCCGGAAAACGAGGTTTCAAGGTCTTTTATCAAGTCGGTGTTCGAGGGCGTTATCAAGATAGCTCTGTTGGTCGGTTATATGTCCGCGGTATCGTTGATGAAGGACATCAGACGCACGTTTATGTATCACGGAGCCGAGCATAAAACAATATTCTGCTATGAGCACGGACTCGAGCTTACGGTTGAAAATGTCAGAAAACAAAAACGCTTTCATCCGAGGTGCGGTACATCCTTTCTTATTCTGATGCTGCTTGTGAGCATATTTATTTCATTTTTTATCGACCCGCTCTTTATCGCGATATTTGATCATGTACCGCATGTGATATTCAGAGTGCTCGTCAAGCTTTTGCTTCTGCCCCTGACTGTCGGTATAGGATATGAGCTTATAAAGCTTGCGGGAAGACATGACAATCTCTTTACAAAGATTATTTCCGCTCCGGGACTGGGACTTCAGCATCTGACGGTGTTTGAGCCGGATGACGACATGATAGAATGTGCGATATGCGCTATAAAGGAAGTTATTCCCGACGACGGAAGCGATAAATGGTGACGCGGATTGCGGATATATAAATCTGACAGATCAGAAAATTCGGAGACGTAAAATGAAGATAATACAGTGTAAAGATTATGAGGAAATTTCGGTTGCCGCGGCAGATGAGGTGGCAAAGGTAATCAGAGAGAAGAAGGGACCTGTGTTAGGTCTTGCGACGGGGTCTACTCCCGTGGGGATGTACGAGAAGCTTGTAAAGATGTATGATGAGGGAGAGCTGGATTTTTCAGATGTGACGAGCGTCAATCTTGACGAATATTATCCGATCTCTCCCGACAATGTACAGAGCTACAGATATTACATGAACAGCTTTCTCTTTGACCATGTAAATATAGACAAAAACAATACCTATATACCGAACGGAAACGCCGAGGACCCATACGGGGAATGTGTCAAGTACGATTCTGTATTGGATTCATTGGAGAAAATAGATTTGCAGGTGCTCGGAATAGGGCGGAACGGACATATCGGCTTCAATGAGCCGGATGAAAGCCTGTATCTCGGAACACATGTGACGCGGCTTTCCGATAGCACGGTAAAGGCAAATTCACGCTTTTTTTCCGGGAGTGAAAAAATTCCCGACAGGGCGCTGACAATGGGAATAGGGTCTATTTTCAAAGCTGATAAAATAATTCTGCTTGCCAGCGGAGAGTCGAAAAGAGACGCCGTAAAACAGGTTTTGTCGGGAAAACTCACCACCGCGTGTCCCGCGACGCTGCTGAATCTTCATCCCGATGTTACGCTTATCTGCGACAGCGGCGCGATGTAAATACATATTTTAATTTTTTACGAAAATTTATTTTGGAGTTTACCGATGCAAAATTCATATGTGGGCGCGGACGCGGACGTAAGCGACGCGCTTTATGAGCAAATTATAAAAGAAAGTAAGATTGCCGCGGAAGAGCTGATTTGCCGGAGCAATATTTCCAAGGGAGATATTCTGGTTATCGGATGCTCTTCCTCCGAAATTCTCGGCTCGGTGATTGGTAAGGGGTCGAGTTATAAGGCGGCGGAGGCGGTTTTTTCAAGTATTTATCCTTTGATTTCGGAAAAGGGTATTTACCTTGCCGCGCAGTGTTGCGAGCATCTCAACCGCGCGATAGTAATTGAAAGAGAATGCGCGGAAAAGTACGGGTACGATGAGGTCTCGGCGGTGCCTCAGCCAAAAGCCGGGGGATCTTTCGCAACCGTGGTGTATAAAAATTTAACTTCACCCGTGCTTGTCGAGCATATAAAGGCACATGCCGGAATTGATATCGGCGGGACGCTTATCGGAATGCACCTGCGGGATGTAGCCGTGCCTCTCAGGCTTTCG
>CASEEB010000035.1 GCA_949286815.1 uncultured Eubacteriales bacterium
CGGCATAGATAGTGTCAAAGGCAAGCGAGGATTTGCCCGACCCGGAAAGTCCCGACAGAACCACAAGCTTATCCCTCGGAATAGTTACATCTATGTTTTTAAGATTGTGAACCCTTGCGCCTTTTATTACAATGTTCTGTGCCATACTTATCCTTTCAGTTTTTTGATTTCGTCTCTTATAAACGCCGCCTTCTCAAAGTCAAGCTTTCTCGCGGCGTCTTTCATCTCTCTTGTCATGCTCTCAATAAGCTTTTCTCTTTCCTTGGCGCTGAGTTTTTTCTTTTGCGCTTTACCCGAAGTATTTTCCTTTGAGTGAGTTCTTTCCTCGGAAGTACCGATTTCTATAACATCACGTATTCCCTTGATTACGGTATGCGGAATTATTCCGTGCTCCTTATTGTAAGCGTCCTGTATCTTGCGTCGTCTCTCCGTCTCGGAAATCGCCTTTTCCATAGACCTCGTAACCGTATCGGCATACATGATTACCTTCCCGTGTTCGTTGCGCGCCGCCCGCCCTATTGTCTGTATCAAAGACCGCTCGGCTCTGAGAAAACCCTCTTTATCGGCGTCAAGTATGGCGACGAGCGACACTTCCGGAATGTCGAGTCCCTCGCGCAAAAGATTTATTCCCACAAGCACGTCAAATACGCCGAGCCGGAGATCGCGGATTATTGCCATTCTCTCCATGGTGTCGACGTTGAAATGAATATATCTGACCTTTATCCCGTTGCCCTCAAGATAGTCGGTAAGGTCCTCAGCCATTTTCTTTGTAAGCGTGGTCACAAGCACTCTCTCGCCCTTTTGTGTCCGAATCTTTATTTCTCCCATCAGGTCGTCGACCTGCCCCTCAATAGGCCGTATCTCCACCTCAGGGTCGATAAGTCCCGTCGGGCGTATGATCTGTTCCACGATCTGCTCGGAATATTCCTCTTCATAGTCGCCCGGAGTCGCGCTCACAAAAACCGCCTGATTGATTTTGCTTTCAAATTCCTCAAAATACAGCGGGCGGTTGTCATATGCCGACGGCAGCCTGAATCCGTAGTCGATCAGATTTTTCTTTCTCGCGGTGTCCCCGCCGCTCATTCCCCTGACCTGCGGCAGAGTGACGTGGGATTCGTCCACAAACATAATATAATCCTTCGGAAAATAGTCAAGCAAAGTATATGGGACCGAACCCGCGGGTCTTCTCGCGAGAACCCTCGAATAATTTTCGACTCCCGAGCAAAATCCCACTTCTTTGAGCATTTCCATATCATACTTGACTCGTTCGGTTATCCTCTGCGCTTCTATGAGTTTTCCCTGTTCCTCAAACCATTTTGCCCTGGTCTCCATCTCCGCGTATATGTCCTTGATAGCCGCCTCTCTTTTGTCGTCCGAGACGGCATAGTGCGTCGCGGGGTATATCGCCGCGTAAGACAGCATCCGTGTAAGTTCTCCGGTCACAATGTTTATTTCGGAAACCCGGTCGATTTCGTCGTCAAAAAACTCAACCCTTATCGCCTTGTCATCCATATTCGCCGGAATTATCTCGACCGTGTCCCCTCTCACTCTGAACGAGTCGCGCACAAGGTTCATATCATTCCGGTTATAGCTCACCGCGACAAGCTTTCTTATAAGCTCCTCCCTTGACATCAGCATACCGGGACGGAGCGCGAGCACCAGGCTTTTGTATTCCTCGGGTTCTCCGAGCGAGTAAATGCAGGAAACGCTCGCGACAATTATGACGTCCCTTCTCTCAAACAGCGCGCTTGTCGCCGAATGTCTCAGGCGGTCTATCTCATCGTTTATCAGAGCGTCCTTTTCTATATACATATCCTTGCCCGGTATATACGCCTCAGGCTGATAGTAATCGTAATAAGAGACAAAATACTCTACCGCGTTGTCGGGAAAAAACTCTCGGAATTCCGAGCACAGCTGCGCCGCGAGAGTTTTGTTGTGCGCAAGTATCAGTGTCGGACGGTTCACTCTCGCTATAACATTAGCCATAGTAAAGGTCTTACCCGAACCTGTAACTCCGAGCAAAGTCTGCATACGGTCTCCGCCATTTAAGCCGCAGACGATCTTGTCTATCGCCTCCGGCTGGTCTCCTGTAGGTTTATATTCACTTTTCAGCACAAATCTATCCATAAAAAATCTCCGGTACGGCTTTTAATCAATTCTATTAAAATCGGAAAAATTTAAATTCCGACTCTGCTCAAACGCGGGAAAATCACATCAGGCACGTCGGTTTTTATCCAATAAGACTTTACCGCAATTACTGATCGGAGCATTTTTCGGCGTCGACAGCCAGCACCAGCATAAGCGCGTATAAGGCGTCCGAAGGGTTTTCCACGTCTATTACATATGTATCGGTAAGCCTGAACAATTCTTTTGAAACCGTTGCTACTCTCACGCCGTCAGAATCTGATATCGTATAATCCCATTCAAAAAAATCTCCCTCTATGTGCCAGCCGTTGAAATCAATATTATATTTCGGTGAGAACAATGAAAATTCTTTTTCTATACATCCGATATATTCGTCATTCCTGTAAATCTCAAATTTAGGCAGGAATGTAAAGACCCGCTCTTTCACGCACCCTATCTCCCTGTTTTCCGCGTCGAAAATTTTCAGGCAGTGTCCCCACGCGAGCTGTCCTTTAACTACATACACCGTGTTTTCGGACTCGTCAAATATGTCATAGCTGTCAAACCATGAAAACATTCTCTGTTTGAACAATAGCTTCATAAACCCGATTTCCTTTCATCTGCCGAATTTTTCTGAAACAGCATCTCAAAAAAACGCTTTGACTTCTTTCAGTGAAAATATAAAAAATCCCCGTTTTCCGGACTCTGACCGTTTTCAGACACCACACAAAAATTCGACATCATAATCAATATACAATATAACACACAATCGCTTAAAAGTCAAGACAGATTGTTTTAACATTATTAATTCCCTTATAAACTCAGTTTTATTTTACGTTAAATATTTTATTACAAAATTTCCGAGGTTTAAGCAAACCGTGCGCCACAATTGTAGGCCAATACATAGTTTGCCGCCATAAAACATGATAAAAAACAAAAAATATACCCCTGCGTCAAGATAACCTTGGCAGAGGCATATTTTATCTATATAATATCTGTTGATATAAACTGAAGTTAAAAGCGCAAACCCGTTTATTTAGGATTATAGATAATTATATGATAGATTTAATTAGCC
>CASEEB010000036.1 GCA_949286815.1 uncultured Eubacteriales bacterium
AATTCAATAATTCCCGTCTTGCGGATTCCGACAGCTCAAGCTTGACTATTTTCATACTGCTCCTTTGATTGCTTTTGTTTTACCAAAGGATAATATACATTATTTCATTTATTTGTCAAATATATATGATGATAAACTTAGTACAGCTGATGAAGTTGTGTTTTTTATGGTTAAAAAATCTTTATCATCTTGTGTTATTCCAGCAATATTAGAGCATAGAAATTGATAGCATATGTTTTTTGCAACTACACGCACAAACCATTTATCCTTTTCTTTCTTTATAATAGGGGAAAAGGGAATTGTCTTATCCAGTAATTTTTTTGCAGTATCATCAGAAATAAGTTTTTCAGAATTATTATGAATTGCAAACACGAAAAAATATACTTTTTGTTTAACAATATAAAAAGAACACTTTTCACCATCAATAATGCCAAACAGTTTTATTCCGCTCCAACTATCAGTCTTGAAATCGGATCGTTCCGTTAATAGATACTTTTTTTGTAGATTATTGGCTACCATATCGGTAAAATCTTTATTATGCAAAGGCAATATAATCTGATAGTATAGTAATCTGATATATGTGTTTTTATAGGATATCCAGTTTTCCGGTTCTGTTTTTTAAAGCCTCTCCAGATATAAGCAAACTAGAGCCACCTTGTTTTGAATAAAAAACGATATCTTTTTTATTGTTTTTCTGAAACAGTTGCAAATAATATAGTATCCCACAAAAACAATATAGATATCATTGTTTTTGTGAACTTAAAATTTATCATGAACTTTGCGGTTGGCCCCGAAAACTGGACAACTTGACTTGGTGTAAAATGCCCGTTAAATTAACTTGGAAAAGGAGGGCGTTTTATGAAAAAGTCGTATGACTCCAAATTCAAAAGCCGTGTAGCCTTGGAAGCGTTACGCGGGGAACTGACCGTGGCAGAGATCGCGGGGAAATACCAGGTTCATCCGAATCAGGTTCAGTAGTGGAAAAAGAAACTCATGGAAGGAGCATCCGAGATTTTCCAGTCTAAAGCAGAACGGAAAGAAAGCAAGCCGTATACCGAGGACGATTTGATGAGGAAAATCGGACGCCTTGAAATCGAGAATGACTTTTTACGAAATGTGTCCTTGGCCTGCGGCTTGAATCCCGAAAAGCTCAAATAAGCGATCAGAATCCGGCTTTAAGCGTGAATCGTCAGTTGAAGCTGCTCCAGGTTCCTCATTCGAGCTTTTATTACAAAAAACAAAGGGAGATTTCCCGGACAGCTTTCGACGAGCGGGTCAAGGACGAAATGATGGAGATTTATATGGAGACGCCCTTTTACGGAGTTCCCCGTTTGACTGCAGAACTGAAACGCCGCGGGTACAGAGTGAATCATAAACGGGTGCGCAGGTTGCAGAAATGCTTGAATCTGCGGACGGTCTATCCGCGTCCGCGTTTCAATACCTCGGAACCACATCCGGAACATGAGAAATTTCCGTATCTTCTGCGCAAATGCAAGATAGAACGTCCGAATCAAGTATGGAGTACGGACATCACTTATACGGCGGTTGCCGGTCATCGGGCATTTGTGATTGGAATTGTCGACTGGTTCAGCCGTAAGGTTTTGGCTTACAACGTAGTAAATACAATGGACGCTTTTCATTGTGTCGAAACGTTAAAAACGGCGATGGATTCCTATGGGAAACCGGAGATTTTCAATTCGGATCAAGGAAGCCAGTTTACCAGCTCGGAGTTTGTAACAGAACTCCGGGCTCATGGCATTCTGATCAGCATGGACGGGCGGGGACGTTGCTTGGACAATGCAAAGATGGAGCGCTTCTGGTGGGCGCTGAAATATGAGGACATCAAAATCAAAGAGTACGTCGGTTTACCGCAACTTCGCTTCGGCGTCGAACATTATGTGAATTTTTACAACTCAAGGCGGAT
>CASEEB010000037.1 GCA_949286815.1 uncultured Eubacteriales bacterium
ATATGGAGAATTGATATGTTAACAGCTCCTCAATTGTTGTATTGCGGCGGTGAGACAGTGCTGCCGACGCAATTGCTTTCCGATATTCGGCTTGACGGAATATTGAGCTCTCAGGCGTTGTGCTTTTTACAAAAGCCGTGCGGCGGGGATGAGATATTGCGCCGTCAGGAATTGTTCGGTTTGATTGAAGACGAAAAAGTGCTCGCCAGATTAAAAGTTTGTCTGTCGACACTATTGAAGCTGGAGCGGTCGTTAATGCTGTGGCACAGTGAAAAAATTCCGCTCAACAGTTATTACCTTTATTCGGATGTATTATCGGATTATGTCAACGTGTGTGAATCCCTGTCTGCGTTTGAAGATTGCGGACAGTCGTTGTCCGAGGTATCGGAATATTTTTTATCGGACGAGCGGCGGCGATTGTTTTCCGAAATAAAAACCGACTTGGGCAGGGTAAGTGAACTGTTGAGCAAAATAAATACGGGACTTTTATCATTCTCGGCTAAAAACTGGATTACTCCCGATTGCGAGGCGATAATAGAGTTTGATAAAATTGCGTCCGCCGCGCAAAAACTCGGTTTTACCGTTCCGGTCAGAAAGAAATCGGACACGAAGCCCGATATTTCTTTTTCGGACGCCGTATGCCGGCTTTATTTTGCCGAGATCGGGGAAATCGAAAGTATATTTCGGAAATATGCTTCGGTTGATATTAATGAGCCGACAGGGTATATTCCGCAGATCAGATTTATTTTGGAAATTTATGAACTTACACGGAAGGCGGAAAAGATCGGCGTTCCTCACTGCATAGCGGAGATATCGCCGGTTCCGGGATATTCGGCTGTGGATGTATACGATATTTCGCTTATGGCGAAAGAATGTGAGCGGATTATACCTAATGACGTTGATTTCACCGAAATAAATCGGTTTTTCTTCCTGACCGGGGCAAACGGCGGAGGAAAGACCACATATCTGCGTGCGGTCGGCATAAATCTGGTTTTGTTCCTTGCCGGATGTCCCGTTTTTGCGAAACGGGCCAGCATATATCGGTTTGATTTTGCGGCTTCGCATTTTCCGAAGGATGAACGGTTTGACGGCGTGGGCAGGCTTGACGAGGAACTGAAGCGTTCTTTTGAAATGCTTTCCGCTTCGGAAAACAAAACGGCATTTTTGCTTTTTAACGAAACTTTCAGCGGAACCGATGAGCGGAGGGGATTTGAGCTTGTCAAAAATATTTCGGAAAATATCAGGGCGGCAGGGCATTTTTGCCTGTATGTCACGCATTTTCATGAAGTCATTAATCTGGATTTTCCGGTTTTAATTTCTGAAGTTGATCCGGAGGACGAGAACCGGAGGACTTTCAAAATTGTAAGGTCGAAAGGCGCGGCTGCCTCATATGCATACGATATTCTGAGAAAATACCGACTTGATAAGGATTCTCTCACTGAAAGGAGGAAGGACCGTGAAAATCAGTCTGCTCCGTTTAAAAGCTCACGGCACGGAGTTAAATAATACAGGCGCACCTGACGGGAATTATATTGATAGAGGTAGCAATGTAAATTCAATTGACAGAAAAATTCTGTATCATCTGTCTGTTGATCGCTCGTTTTCGTATGTATGCGCCGATGTAAAAAAGCGTGAGAGCTTTCTTTCGGTAATTTCCGAACTGACTTGTGATAAAAATGAGATTGAATACCGGCAGGATATTATTCGGGATTTTCAGAGCAATCCGGGATTGTTTGAACGGCTGGCGGCTCTGTATGAGCGTTTTGAGGAGTTGCGTTTGTCTCAGAAAACATTGAGAAAAAACGAGTACCGCCTGAACGCCAACAAAGCCGATACTGCGTTTGCGTCAAAAAATATTTTGCAGGCACAGGCGGTTTGTCTGAAAAGAGCGCTGCTTTTTGTAAAGAAATTCGGGGAGCTGTTATCTGTCTGCAATCTCCGATCGACCGGACTTATTAACTTCAGCTGCGCTTGCCGTGAGATCTGTGAAAATCCGGAGTTTCAGAATCTGCTTGGATTTTGCGGAAAGTATGAACAGTTCAGCGTCAACGATTTTCTTGACTTTAAATTCAGTCTGAATGAACACGGTCATTTTGAGGAGTACGCTTTGATAAATCACGGATACATTTATGTATCCGATCCCGAGCTTAAGAAAAAAGGACTTCCGTTTTTCAAAAAGAGTGAGGTTAATTATCGCTGTGAGCGTGTTTTTCCCCGGAAAAATGATTTTTATGAAGGTCTTTTGATTACGGCGTTGTCTGATATTTCGGGCTTGTTTGCTTCTTTGTCGGAGCAGATTTTTGATGAATTTTCCGCTGTATACCGAGAGCTTGAGTTTTATTTTGTAGCGTTGAAATATATTGAAGCACTTGTTCAAAAAAATATTCCGTATTGTTTCCCGGAGATAACAGCCGACAGGAATGTTAAGGTTAAATCACTTTATGACCTGTATCTTCTGATGTCAACCGATAACCCCGGAAAAATTATTCCGAACGATTTCTGTTTGTCGGACAGCTATAACTCGGTTATAGTGTATGGCGACAACGGAAGCGGAAAAACTTCATTTTTGCGCTCTGTGGGCACAATGCAGCTTTTGGGGCAGGCAGGGCTTCCGGTTCCGTGCGAGTGCGCGAAAATATGCTTATATTCTCAAATAGCGTCACAGTTTGCCGAATCGGAAAAG
>CASEEB010000038.1 GCA_949286815.1 uncultured Eubacteriales bacterium
AAGAACTCCCGCGCTCGAAGGACGGAGCTGAGAGTCAAGGTTGACGCCCACCGTAATACTTTTAATTTCTCTTACGCGCTTTGTAAGCTCTTCAAGCTTTTTGTTAAGCTCAGCGTAATAATCGGAGGAAACAAGTTCGGAAATTCTTTCCCGAAGTACCGAAAACGCCCTTCCTTTAATGCTGTCACCCGCATCCTGAAGCCCCTTGCTCAGCGTTTCTATGCAGGAAATATAAAGCTCAATTTCGGTAATGCTCGACAAATAATCCTCACTGTCCCCGCTGTCAGCCTCAAGCTGTCTGAGCTCGGTTATATCTGTAAGTATGGGCATTAGCTTGTTCAGGGTCTGAATCAGAGATTCATTCGCGAGCATGTCGTTAAATGTCTCAAACCTGTATTTCATGACTTCCGGGTCATCGGTAAAATATTCGGAGAGCTCGGAATTTTTCAGGTCAAGAATTTCAAGCATACCAAGCTGGTCAAGTGTATACATGTCTATATCCGGAATATTCTTCCCGGAATAATGGTCATTGCGCGACTTTTCCGACGGATATATGAGACTGAAATTTGTCAGATCCATTTATAATGTTCTGCCTTTCGTTTTTATTTTTAAGTATTACTGACGTACTTTAAGTTTTATGAAATTCAAAGCGGTGCAAGGATTGCGGAAGCTTGCTTACAAACTTGTAAACACTTGCAACAAACGCATAGCCGACTCTGAACGGGAGATTAAACTGACGCTGAAAGTCGGATATACGGAATTCAAAGATGCGGGGGACATATGCGAGATGTTATATTTTACAGAGAATTTTTTCTCGGTTTTTAACAATCATAACCCTATCAAAACCAATGCTTTCAAGCAGCCTGAAACCGTCAGTTATACAGCTTCCGAGATCGGACGGCGAATGAGCGTCGCTTCCCACGGTGATCAGCTTTCCTCCGCGGTCGCGGTAAAGCCTGAGTATTTCGGCATTCGGCATCGAAAATCCCAGACCTTTCCGCAGTGTAGATACATTGACCTCGAGCGCAATGTCACGTGAGATTATCTTGTCAAAAAAAGCTGCAAGTCTGTCATAGTAAGGACGAAAATCAAAATTCATTCCTGCGAGCGCGGTATATCGTTGCATATAAGTAAGATGTCCCACCGTGTCTATACAGTCGAACGCATCCACGGTTTCATTTATTTCGTCAATGTAGCGGGAAAACAAGTGCTGCGCATATTTATAGGGTATCTCGGAAAAATCAAGATAGCAAAAATCGGGGGCATATCTCAGGTTATGCAATGAACCGATAACAAATTCAAATTTATACTCGCCGAAAAGCTTTTTTACCTCATCGGGATACTGATACCCCTGTCCCAATTCAATTCCGTATACAAGATTGAGCTTGTCCTTGTATTTATCTTTGGCAAGAAGTATTTCATCGTACGCCGCTTTGGCGTCATACGGAGAAATATTGCCTTCGGCATTTGAATTGGCCTCAAAATGGTCGGTAAGCGCAAGGTCGGTAATTCCTTTTTCTATAGCCGAACGGCACATAGCGTCCGGAGAAGATGAGCTGTCACCGTCAAAAGAAAAATATGTATGGGTATGAAAATCACAGAGGAACATAGTCTGACTTTGCCTTTCCCGTTTTTGTTGATCTATTGATTTTATAAAGGGCTAAGCCCCGTCATTCAACGTTTTCGGTGGGAGATTGAATCTCCACGCTGAAAAAATCAAGCAGCGCCCGCCTAAAAGAAGGGGACATCTTAATTTAGTTATATTTTATCACGGAAATGTGATTTTTAATGGAATATATTATTAATATATCTTGAAATTTAAAAACATGTATGTTATAATGTATACATCGCGCAGAAATCAGACAAATGTCGTTTTACTTGCTGTTCTTGCATACAGCGTAAAGAACTCAAAATAATAAAATATTCCGGCTGTATGCCGCAGTTTTCGCTTCGCAAAACTGTCCGGGTTATTGCTTACAGCTTACTGAATGAAAGGGGATAACCACATGAAAAAATTTATGGACGATGATTTTCTGCTTTACAGCGAAAGCGCAAAGGAGCTGTATCACAACTGTGCCGAAAAGCTTCCGATAATCGACTATCACTGTCATTTAAGCCCCAAAGAGATTGCGGAAAACAAAAGGTTTTCTAATATAACCGAACTCTGGCTGTACGGAGACCATTATAAATGGCGCGCGATGAGGCAGTGCGGAGTAGATGAAAAATACATAACCGGAAAAAGCTCGGACTACGACAAATTCAGGGAATATTGCCGGATAATGCCATATCTTGCGGGCAATCCTCTGTATCATTGGAGCCATCTTGAGCTGAAAAGATATTTTGATTGTGACCTGATAATCTGTCCGGAAAACTGTGAGGAAATCTGGAAAATCACGTCAAAACGACTCGAGGACGCGGACATGTCCGCCAAAGAGCTTATAAAAAAGTCAAGGGTTACGCTCCTATGCACTACTGATGATCCTCGAGATTCTCTGGAATATCATAAAGCAATCGCAAAATCCGGATATTCCGTTAAGGTTTTACCCGCGTTCAGACCCGACAAAGGTCTGAATATAGATAAGCCTGATTTCGCGGAATATATTCAAAGCCTCGGATTGGCCGCAAACACAGAAATAAAGGACTACGACAGCCTATGCGAAGCATATGTCCGCAGCCTTGACAGATTTGAAAATATGGGATGCCGCACGGCGGATCACGGTATGGACAATTACATATCCTTCTCAAAGCCCGACAAATTTCACGCCGATATTATTCTTAAAAAAGCCCTTCTGAAAGAAACTTTGACAGACGAGGAAGTCTCCGTCTGGAAAACCCAAATGATGCGCTTTTTCGGACAGGAATATGTAAAAAGAGGCTGGGTAATGCAGCTACATTACGGAGTTCTCAGAAATCCGAACAAAACCATGTACTCAAAGCTCGGCGCCGACACGGGTTTTGATATGATTTACGGACAAAACTGTATATCCGACATGGCGCGGCTGTTGAATTACCTTACCGAGTGGGACGCATTGCCGAGAACTGTTATTTATCCCATCAACCCGTCTGACAACGCTCCGGTGGCGGCGCTCTGCGGAAGTTTCTGCAAAGGAGACGGAAGCGGCATGCCCACCGTTTTGCAGGGCAGCGCGTGGTGGTTCAACGACAATATAAAGGGGATGGAAGAACAGATGTTAAATACCGCCAATCTTTCGTCTTTCGGAAATTTCCTCGGTATGCTCACCGATTCAAGAAGCTTTATTTCGTATCCGAGACACGAGTATTTCAGAAGAATTTTATGTAATCTTGTGGGAGATTGGATAGAAAAAGGACAAATTCCGGACAATATGAATACGGCGAAAAATTTGATAAAGAGAATATCATATGAAAACGCCATTCAATATTTCGGATTTGAGGTATGACTTTACACTCCGGAAAATTGATTAAATTATCAGATATTCCGGGCACCCACTTCATAGCGTGAAAGGAAAATTTTTAATGATCGATTTTATTCCTGAAATTCTGAGGGAACTCAATATCATTTCTATGACAATCAGAATAGTACTTGCTGTGTTGGTAGGAGGATTAATAGGTATCGGAAGAGGACGTCAAGGGCGTGCCGCGGGACTCAGAACTCATATTCTTGTATGTTTGGGTTCGGCAATGACCATTATGGTAGGAGTGTGGGGCGTACATGAAATGGGGTACAGCTCCGACCCACTCAGGATAGGAGCACAGGTAGTCTCGGGAATAGGTTTTTTGGGAGCGGGAACAATAATATTAAAAGGTAAATATCAAATTCTCGGGCTTACCACCGCGGCAGGGCTTTGGGCTACTGCGGCAATAGGACTTTCCATCGGAATCGGATTTTATGAGGGCGCGGTGCTCTGTACCGTTGCTGTAATAATTACCGTAGGCGTAATGTCAAAATTGGAGACGAGAATTAACAAAAAATATAAAAAACTGATGATATACGCCGAAATAGAAAAGGGAAGCGATATAAAAAAGATTATTCAAATTTTCAAAAACAATTATCACGCTTTAAATGTACAGATAACTTCACCGAGAAGCGCTTTGGAAGGTCATGTGGGAATAGAGGCTACTCTGTCGGTCAAGCACAATGAAAATACCGATGACATAATTAATAATATATCAGATATAGACAACATTTCCTTTGCTATCGAATCTATATAAAAATATTAAAATATCGACATTAAATTGGCATTATCTATTGACAAGACAGGAAAAATTATGTATAATAAATACATCGGAAATTTTATTTTAAGTAAAGGATGGTACACGAAAATGCTTCATGTAAACAAGAAAAAATCGGAAAACATTTTAAAAATCGTCGTTATCGCCGCAATCGTTGCCAGCGCTGTTGCGGCAGTCGTCACCGCGCTTGTTATTTGGAAAAAGAAGAAAAAGGGTTGCTGCTGCTCGGATGAAGCCATTGACGATCTGATTGATGAAAAGCTGAATGAAAATGAAACGGATGAATCCGAAAGCGCAGAAACTCAGTCGGAATGCTGCGACTGCGCGTCAGAAGAGGAATCTGAGAAAGCCGCTGAATAATAGCCGTTTGATGTTGAAGGATATGCATCTGTCATGTCCTTCATATTTCTTGAAAAATAAAAGTATAAAAAAATTCGTTTACCATCAGTTTTTTTAATTCATCAAAATTAATCAAATAGTTGCCGTCATATTTTGACGGTAACGGAATGGAGCTGTTTTTATGAAAAAATCGTATTCTGTTATAATTGCTTCGGTTTGCACAATATGCGCGGTTACCGGTGCGGCCGCAACCTATCTTTTGATTTCCAAAAGAAACAAGTGCAGAGAAAAATCAAAAAACGAAGAAATAAAAGAAACTTTGCACAGCTTCTTTGAAAAAAATTTTTCAGGAAAAAAACACCGTCCGGAGCAAGAAAAAAGTAAAAATGAAGCCAACGCTGAAATTGAGAGCAAAGAATGCGTAAACATAAAAGACAACTCAAACGGAATTCAGTCAGACGCATGTGAAAATACCGTCACAGAGTCGGTTTTGCCCGAAAGCGATTCAAAGCCCGAAATTTCGGAAGTCGTAAAAGAAAATCTCGAAAAAATTTCATCTGTTCAAACAGAGCAAACAGAGCTTACAGATGATAAAAATGAAACGCCGGTTTTGAAAAAGAAAAAATCCGGAGGACGGGGCAGGAAAAAAGGCAGAGGCGCAATGGCTTCCGAGCCTGAAGAGAGTAAAGAAAACGACATTTCGGATATAACTGTCGACTGAACCCAAATTAACAAGGTCATCCCGGAAATTTCTTAAACGAAAGGTGCCTTATTTTTATGATAATATCTGTTCTTGAAGCGGCGACACTCGGAAAAGACCTGGATCTTACGCCATTTGCCGAATTCGGCGAGCTGAGAACTTTTGACAACATATCTCCTGAAGACGCGAAAGAAGTAATATCTCAAAGCGATATTATAGTCATAAATAAAATTAAGATAGGTGAACATAATCTTAAAGACGTAAAACGTCTGAAGCTTATATGCGAAATGGCGACAGGATATGACAACATAGATTTGGAAAGCTGCAAAAAAAGGGGAATAGCCGTGTGCAACGTGGTCGGGTATTCCGCAATGAGTGTCTCGCAGATAACTCTCTGCATGGTTCTGAGTCTTTTTTCACATATCGAAGAATACAGAAAATCGGTATATAACGGGAAATACAACCGTGAGGGAGTACCGAATATTCTCACTCCGGTTTATCACGAGATATACGGTAAAACATGGGGAATTATCGGATACGGAAATATAGGAAAACAGGTTGCAAATGTCGCCAAAGCGCTTGGATGCAATATTCTCATAAACAAAAGAACTCCCATACCCGATATCGACTGCACAGATATAGATACCCTTTGCCGTAATTCGGATATCATCTCGGTTCACACGCCTCTTACCTCGCAGACTAAAGGGCTTATCAGCCGTGAAAGAATAGCCATGATGAAAAAAGACGCAATATTCATAAACGTGGCTCGCGGCGCGGTTGCCGATGAAGCGGCATTGGCGGAGGCTGTCCTTGAAGACAGACTTGGCGGCATAGGAATTGATGTGTACGCAAAAGAACCCTTTGGTGAAGATCATCCTTTTGCAAAAATCGCCGGCAGACATAACGTATACATGACTCCTCACATGGCATGGGGCGCATATGAGGCAAGAGCAAGGTGCCGCGATGAGGCTATTGAAAATATAAGGGCATTTCTGTCCGGTAAAAAACGCAACAGAGTCGACTGCTGACTTTATGCGCAAAGAAAATATTCAGCGAGGAAAAACAAATGAAATACACAAGAATTTGCTGCGGAAACACCGCGGATCCCGCTATTCTCGTCGAAAACGGCAAATATTATCTGACGGTATCGTCATTCAGGTCATTTCCCGGACTTAAAATTTACGAATCGGAAAATTTGATTGAATGGAAAAAAATAAACGCCGCGGTATTTGATAATATTTCTGATATATGGGCGCCCGATATATGTAAAATAGGCGACAAATATATCATATACTTTCCGAATTCAAGCGGAAATATATACGCCGTATATACCGACAATTTATATTCACAGTGGAGCTCCCCTATATTGCTCGGCTCAGTCGGAATGATAGATCCCGGATTTGTACGGGATGTCAAAAGCGGTCAGAACTGGCTGTTTTTCAGCGGAGGATATGCTGTTCCGCTTTCGGAAGACGGTCTGTCGTTTGCCGGTGAACCCAGAATAGTTTATGAACCATGGAAAATCCCTGACGAGTGGGATGTAGAGGGAGTTTGCTGCGAAGGTCCAAAGCTTTTTTACCGCGACGGTTATTACTATCTGACGCTGGCGGAAGGGGGAACGGCGGGTCCCGCTACCTCTCATATGGCGGTTATGTTCCGTTCAGAACGCCTGACAGACGGATGGGAGCCTTCGCCATACAATCCTGTTTTACATACATACAGTCCGAAAGACCGTTGGTGGTCTGTGGGACACGCGACGCCGTTTGAAGCGACTGACGGAAGCTGGAAGTTGATTTTCCACGGATATGAAAAAGGGCACTATAATGAGGGAAGACAAATTCTGATTTGTAACGCCGTTTGGGAAAACGGGTGGCTTAAAGCTATCGATTCGGAAAACGCGGATGTTATGCCTCAAAACATGGAATATGTATTTTCGGATACAAAAGTTGAAAAATTGTGGAGTGATTTTTCTTTTTTCGGCTCTTTCGACGCAAACCGGGTCACAATAACGCAGAACGGTCTTGAATTAAACGGCATAGGAGAATCCATTAGTGACTGTTGTCCGCTTTTGATAAACGAGACCGCGGGAGACTTTGAAATTCTCGCGCAATTTGTCGATATTGAAAATAAGGGTGAATTCGGTCTTACGTTTTATTATAATGAAAACTGCAATGCCGGCATATGTTTGAAAAACGGATATATCAATACATCTTGTCTTCGCGGATACCGCAGATACAAAAAAATAAACTCAGATATGCTTTACCTCAAAATCATAAAACACGATGACGTGCTGACATATTATTTTTCCGAAGACGGATTACAGTTTACAAAAACCGAAACAAGTGACGAGGTATCCGGATTTCATCATAATGTTTTCAAAGGATTCTTATCGCTCAGCCCCGGAATTTACGCGACAGGCGGCTGCATTGCCAAATGTAAAAAATTAACGCTTAAATTTCTTTAACTTATATTTAAAAACCTAAAACAGGTAAAGAATAACCGAGGGTCAATTTTCGGGTTTTCTTTGCCTTTTTTCTTGAAAAACGTGTTTCAAAAATTTTTTGAAATTTTTATTTTCAGATGCGACGCATACATTTGTTTTCCTGTACATAAAGGTGAAAGGCCTTTTATTAAGAAGGGAGTTCGTGCATGACAGACAACGAGATAATAAAGTTATACTGGGAACGCTCCGAAAAAGCTATAGAAGAGACTGAGAAAGCCTACGGACGGTATTTTAATTATATTGCCCGTAAAATAGTCTGTAACGATGAAGACGCCAAGGAGATTGTAAACGACACATATCTTAAAGCGTGGAACAATATTCCTCCTGAGCGTCCGAACAATCTTAAAGCTTTTCTCGGAAGAATCACCCGTCAGCTTTCAATCAATCGTCTGGAACAGAATACCGCGAAAAAACGCGCTTCGGGACAATATTTAATCGTCCTTGAGGAGCTTGAGGAGTGTATACCCGACGGTAACGACGGTTTAAATGAAACGATTGCTTTGCGATGCGCGATCAATGGCTTTCTGCGGTCGCTGCCCGCAGAATCAAGGCGCGTATTTATCAGACGTTACTGGCACATGTATTCGATCTCCGAAATAGCAAAAGACTTTTCCATGAGCGAAAGCAAAGTCAAATCCATGCTTATGCGACTCAGGGAAAAGTTAAAAAAATATCTTGAACAGGAAGGATTCAGTGTATGAAAAGCCGGAATATTTTGGACTCTATGGGATACATTGACGATGATATGATAGAAGACGCCGAACGGAACTTTCGTAAGCGCGGAAAATCAGTATGGTTGAAATGTGTTTGCGCGGCGGTTTTTCTCTTGTTGATCGCGGCTGCCGCATTTGCGGTAGTACCCATGTTTATACGTTCAGAGACTGAAAACAACGGTGTTTTTTGGGTCGATGACAGACCGAGAAACGATAACGGAATTGTCGCAGAGGAAGCGGCTATAGAATGGCCTTGGAATTGCAGGGAAGTGTGTGAACAGTTTCCCGAAATCAGATATAACGGAGCTGTTTATACCACAAGAACCGGTTATACGGGAGAGGACATATCAGAAAATCTTACAGGCAAAAAAATAGGTGAGGGAACCGCGCAAGGGTATGATGTCTACGAGAATGAAGAACATTATATCGAATTTGAGGTATATGAGATAAAAAAAGTCGACAGTGAAAGATTTGTCGCGGTAAAATATGACGGATATGATAAATATTATGTGTTTTTTAGGCATGAAAAAACCTCTGTCAAAACACTCGGAGAATTTATCACTTCTATCAATTTCAGTGAATATTGCAAACTGACAGACATATATTACGAACCGGATTATAAAGGTGAGCTTCACTACGCTTTAAGTGACGGAGACAGCGCCGCAGTGTGGCAGATGATTGCCAGATACTCGGATTCGGAACTTATATCAGATTCTGAAAACTCTGACGGACAGAAAGCTGTGTCTTTTGCTTTGAATTCCGAAGCATTGGGAGCGTATAATCTGTCACTGTCGGTATATGATAACGGATATATACTCACTAATATTGAGAATTACGGATACTATTTTTATATCGGCGCCGAGGGAGCGGATGAAATTATAAATTACGTACTCGATCACAAAACCGATACTCCCGAAGAAAAAGAGCCTGAATTTTTGATAGGCACGGTTACAGAAATAGGAGACGATTATATTAAGGTTGACGACACTGTAATGATGAAAAATCCCGACGACGGCATAGAATTCACCGTATACGCAAACCACACCCGAGTAAAAAGATACATTACCGGCGGATTTCTCAAAGTAGGTCAGACAGTTTTAATCGAGCACGGCGGCATATATTCAGACGAACCCACAATTGTCAGGACCGCGACCTCACTGTATGAAGCATATATAACCGACAACGGAGAGGCAATAATTCCGGAATAATATTATTGGCGGGTACACCGATAAAACGTACCCGCCAAAATATTTTATAACGTAAAGTCAAATATATGCAAATCTCGGCTTAATTCCGTTCTGTCACCGGAAACAATATTACACACGCCCATTCCATTTTTTTTAAAAACTGTATGTGTTAAAATGATGTGAACCAAAAGAGTAGGAAGTTACTCAAAGATATGGTATAATGTAGTCACCACAACACACATTAACATATCAGAGAGGAACTTCCCATGAATATTATAGCACAAGAAGCCCGCAAGCGTCAAGCGGTAGTGAAACTATCATTAAGAAAAGGCAAAAGTTTTG
>CASEEB010000039.1 GCA_949286815.1 uncultured Eubacteriales bacterium
AGCCGTCTAACAGTATCGGGTCAGCATTTCTTACAGCAGAAATCATACCCCCGGGGGTCCAGATCTGAGTGACGATGACGGATACCGTATATTCCCCGTCCGGCATTGCAACCGGTGTAAAATGAAGAGATTCCTTTCCGGCCGAATTGTTTTCGGCAAACCCGTAGCCGTCCTCGGTTTCTGTAAGTCTTCGGCTGCATCCGTTTTTGTCTAGATAGTTAAATTCAGGAAATACCGCGGTCACAATTTGAATGCCCGTACAAGTAGATTGATCGGGAAAGGTATACCCTTCTATTGCGGAAAGACTCGGCGTATAGCAAAGCGTGATCCCATAGCCGGACCGCATAATCCAACGGCCATTTTCATAGCGGGTGCTAGGACAGCGCGGATCCGGTTCTATGACGGGACGATCCGGCGAAAGCTGCACGCCATATTCTCTTCGGATAAAGGTACCGTTTTCATAGCTCCACTGGGACCACGTTGCTTTACTGGTATATTCCTTCGGTTCCGGTGTGTTTCTGTAGGAACCGGAGTGCTCAAAATTAGTGTCTGCCGGTTCAAAATCGGTAAGTGCGGCAACGGTCGCAGTAAATGACGTCGTGTTATCGGAGCGGTCATTCTCTTCTATACCGGGACCTACATTGATGGTACATTCACAAATAACCTCGGTAACTCCGAGTTTTTCGGGTACTGTCCAAGTAAAATAGACAAGATTGCGCTCTCCGTTAGGAACGACAATTCCGCTTTTCTTTTGCGACACCAAAACATTTTTCTTTCCTCCGCCCTGATTGTCATAATAATAGACAATAAACTGTGCCATGAGATTTTTATCCGGCAGAATGTCAGTTGCTCCGTCGTTATTTACCATAAAGCTGGATATAACTGTGACGCCTTCAGCATAGCGGTCTGATGGTTCCACAGCATCGATAGAAAGCGCATAGTTATTTTCCGGAAGGTTTATCATAACACTGACATTATTGTCACTGGCATAATTTTCGTTATGTCTGTCGTACCAGTTCACTCTCCCATCGAGGACCTTCGTTTTTCCGACCGGAGCACCGACATTGACAGAATAAGAAACGGTAACGCTTTCACTCGGTTCAAAATCCAGATATTTTGTCAACAAAATTTCTCCGTTAAAGGAAATCTCAACAGGAATATGAGTGTAAGCGTTTTCCTTATCTTCATTAGTAACCTTTACAGTAAATAAGACGGTTTCATTGGGGTCGGGATAGGGATTTGAAATATATGGCAGACGAATTGAAAAATTATATGTGTCTGAGTCGGCATCGTATGAAGAAATGCCTATAGTCTCGATCGAGCTCTCAAAGTCTGAATCTTTTTTTGGTATCATGCTTTTGTAAAAGACGGAATTCAAATCAACGTTTTTTTCGGACCCGCTTGTAAACTCTGGCAACTCCGGTGTCTGTTTATTTACGGAAAGCAAAAATACCATTCCAACGAATATGACAATGATCATCGCAATGGCGATTAACGTATATATATGGATTTTTTGCATAATCGTTGTGTCACCTCATCTTTCCTGATTGGCTTAAGCGCTTTTTTACTTTTTTTCATCGCTTTTTCTCCTTATTAGGTTATTTTAAGAGAGGCCGTTGAAAAATCAACGGACTCTCTCGCATTTAGTTTTAATACCAGTCATCATAGATCGTGCCGTCAATGTGGAGTGTATTTGCTTGGCGGACGACCGTAAGTTTCCCGGCCGGTGTCCAAAGCTCTGTCGCTGTAACCGAAATCGTATAATCCCCGTTTTTAATATAAAGAGGGATAAAATGAAGTCGAGCACTTGCGGCGGCATCATGGTTTTGTGCGAATCGGAAAGTATCTCCTACCTTTTCCAATGTTCGGTATTTTTCCGTTTCTGTCTGATATCGAAATTCGGGAAAAACGGCTGTAACTTCTTGAAAACCCGTATAGCTGTCTGCGTTCGGCATCAGACAGTCCGGCGTAGCAGTAAGAAACGGGCTCCAAGACAGTGCGACCCCATATCCCGATTTTATATGCCATCCGTTGTCTGAAAAAACAGATGTCGAACAGGAAGGATCCGGGACGACAACAGGATTGCCATCTCCTATGGAAAGACCATATTTTTTCAGTACTAGCGTATCGTTCTCATAGGCCCACACATTCCATGTTGCCGTACCGATCGAGATTTCCGGTGCTGAGATACCAGCGTCGTAATCAATCGGAGCAGTTTGCTCGTAATGTGTATTGGGCGTCTGTGAAGTTCGCCGGCTTGACGGGACAACCGAGCAAAATGTCGCAGCGATTTCCGTGTCGCCTGCAGCGGAATCAACTACCCTGCCCCTGAGCCAGTAAAGCTCGCCGGCACCGTTCTCCGGAACCCGCCATTTGAACCAGACAAGATTTCTGCCGTGCGCCGGAACGACAACTTGCTCAAAAATTTCTTCCGCGATCATCACTCGATCACCGGCAGAATTCTCGGTAAACACTTCAAAGACAAAGTTTATGCGATCCGAAGGAAGAATGTCGGAGGCAGTTTCGTTGTCTACATAAAACGAGGAAATCACCTCGGTCCCTGCCACGAAGTCTCCATTCGGCGTATTTTGGCTCACATCAAGCTCAATTCGCTTATCAATGTTCAATTCAATGGCTGCAGTATTGTTTTCCGATGTTTCCTCTTTCTGACGGTCGTTCCAGTTGACTCTGACCTCTAAGAGTTGTTTGCCGAGTCGTGCTCCTACGTTCAGGTCAAAAGCAACGTAACTGATCCCTTCTGCCCTAAAGTCCACTGCGGTGGCGTAAATGAGGGAATCTCCAAGATATATCTCTACAGGAATATCCGCATATTCATTCAGCTTGTCCTTGGAAGTCAGACGAAAACGTACAGTTATCGTATCATGCTGCCAAATTTGTTCCGGATTGACCGTAAGCTCATCAACAGAAAAATCGCAATGGATTTTATCCCAAACTGCGTATAACGTTGTTTCTCCTTCGTCGGTATACAGACCTCCAGCATAATAGTCTGGTTTTTGTGCTGTACGATCCTGTGACCATCCGAGAAAGCGGTACCCGCTTTTCACCGGAACCTCTTCAGAAAGGGAAAGAGGAATGTCGTGCGTCTTGATTTGTGTAGTCGGCCCGCCAATACCGCCATTTGCATCAAAGCGAATCTGATAGGTCTCCGGGGACCAAACGGCATACAGAATGATAGAGGAGTCAACGATATAAAGATCGTGGGGCATATAATCAATATCGGAAGCTGACGGCGATTCCGCCCATCCTAAAAAGGTA
>CASEEB010000040.1 GCA_949286815.1 uncultured Eubacteriales bacterium
TTTATGGACAAATATGAAAACATGTACGGATACGCCGCATATCTTGCCTCCGAATTTGAAAGTCAGCCGAATTATATTGAAAAAAGACTGTCCGGCGCAGACTATATGGAAGATTATTACAAGGAAAGTCATCCCGACGTCTGGAAATATCTTTCGGCAATTATAGGCGAAGAGGAAGACGGAGAGGAACAGACCGGGCAGCAGGAAGAACAAAGTCAAACAGAACAGCAAAGTCAACAGCAGGGTCAATAAAGTAATTTAAAATTTCAGTTATAACAAAACAAAAGAATCTTTGTATTACCAAAGCTCGCGGTATGCGCTTACGCATACAATCAGGAGTCTGACAAACAAAGATTCTTTTCGTTTTACCGAAAAATATATTTAAAAGAAATATTAAAACTTATCAACATCCGCGTCGGAACGGATATCCACAAATACCGAATACCCTTCGCCCTCAAGTCTTTGCTTTTGAAATCCGAGGTTTTTGTTCATTCTCTGAACCAGAACTGTATTGCCTTCCCCTCTCAGACGCATAGCCTTTTTCTGAATTAAAGCGTAACTTTCGGCACTTAATTTTTTATCATACAGCACAGCGGTCTTCGGGGCGCTGTCCTCGGGTCTGAAGCCTTTGTCCATAAGTGCTCCCACAAGTCTTTCAAAACCGATTGAAAACCCGCACGCGGGTGTATTCTGTCCGGTAAAATTGCCCACCATGTTGTCATATCTGCCCCCTCCGGCAATGCTCGATCCTTTGAAATCCTCAGACTTTATTTCAAAAATCACTCCGGTATAATACGACATTCCCCTTACAAGCGTAGGGTCAAATTCAAGACAAAACCCATTGTCCGATATAACGCTTACCGCACGGCATATCTCATTAAGATTCTCAATTACGCCGTCCTCAACGAATCCCTCAAGCGCATGTGAAAGAAAATCATATCTGTCGGACGAGTTCATCACTCCGTCGAACAGACCCATATATTTAGAAACACATTCCCGAGCGTAACCCGAATCCGCAAGTTCCTTTTCGATCCCGTCCCTGCCTATTTTGTCAAACTTATCAAGTATAATGAATACCCGGCTGAATTCCTCCTCGTCAAATCCGGAAGCTCTCGCCATAGCGCTGAGGATACGTCTGTCATTTATCATGACCGTACAGCCTCCGACTCCCACGCTTTTCAGAAAAGCCGAGGTCGCGCAGATAAGCTCTATTTCGGCGCTGTTTGACGCGTCTCCGAAAATATCTATATCGCACTGGGTAAACTGGCGGTATCTGCCCTTCTGAGGTCTGTCCGCCCTCCAAACCGAACCTATCTGCATTGCCTTGAAGGGAAGCGGAAGATTCGCCGAATTGCCGGCATAATATCTCGAAAGCGGAACGGTGAGGTCATAACGCAGCCCGGAATCGACAAGCGAGTCAATATCCAAGTTTTGCGCCGACTCATTAAGCTTTTCTCCCCTTTTGAGTATTTTGAATATCAGTTTTTCATTTTCTCCTCCCTGCTTGCCGGTCAGATTTTCAATATGCTCGACGCAGGGAGTTTCTATCTGAGTAAATCCGAATGACGAATACGTTTTTTTCAGCTTATTCAGCAGATACTCTCTTATCTCCATTTCGGCGGGAAGTATATCTCTCATTCCTTTTGTCGTTTCCTTGATAAACATCAAAAATAATCCTCTTTTCTGAAAATATCTTTTCCGCCTCAGCGGTAATATACGTAATAAACTATAACTGTCCGCTCTTTTCCGTCATGCTCAAGGTCGGGCGCGGTTATCACAACTCCGTCCTTTGACAGAAGCTCCCATGCCTGCATCTCTTCAATTTTGCACCTCATAAGGACTTCGGAAGAGGCAAACACAAGCAGTTCATCATCCTTTATGTTCAGTCCTCCGCTTCTGCCTATGACTTCGTCGACCCCGTCTTTTTTCTCGGTAACATATTTTACATGATGTCCGCAAATCCGCTCAGCCATATCCCATTTAAACCGCTTGCTGTCAGGATTTTTGCTTTTTTTTGAAAATATACCCATCCTTAAACCTCCAAGACAAATAGTCTTCAAATTCAAAGCGGAGCAAGAAATGTGTAAAATTGCTTACAAACATTCCCGCAAACGCCTGCGACAAGGCGCATAGGAGTATAACTCCGCGGGTTTCGGTGGGAGATTAAACTAACGCCGAAGGTCGGATACGGAAACCGCCTAAAAGGCGGGGACAAATGCGCCATGTTATATATTCAATTATCAAGGCTTTTGCCCGTCAAAAATTCATATGCCGTTTTATATTCACCCGCTGCCTTTTGAGATTCGGGCGAGTCTTTGGTTCTGCGTTTAACACCCCTCAGCAGAATATTTTTTGGAGTCTGGTCGGGGTCTATAAGTTCTATCGCCGCGGTATCATATCCGTTTGCCTCAAGGTATTTGAGTCTTAACGCGTCTGTAGCGGCGTCACACAGCTTTTGTCTGAGCATTGAATATTCCGAAATAAAACTCAACTCAGGGCACTTTAAAATACGGTTAAGCTCATGGTGACAGCACGGGGTGGACATTATTACGTCCGCCCGAAAGCTTACCGCTTTCTCAAGCACTCTGTCGGTCGCGGTATCACAGGCGTGCAGGGATAAAACCAGATTGACAGGCTCATCCGTCTCATAAAGCCCGATATCGCCCCATATAAATTCGAGACCGTCAAAACCAAGCTTATCTGCCGTTTCGGAGCAATACCCGATAACATCTTCCTTGAGGTCAACTCCGGTCATTTTTACACTTCGTTTTTTTATTACAGAAAAATAATGGTAAACGGCAAAGGAAAGATAGCTTTTGCCGCAACACAGATCGCATATGCGCAGAGTCCCGTTTTCCGGAAGCTTATCCTCAATATCGCCGATCAATTCAAGAAACCTGTTTATCTGTCGGAATTTAGCCTGCTTTTTGTCATAAACACGTCCGTTTATGTCACTGACTCCCAGAAGCTTCAGAAACGGCTCCTCTCCGCTCAATATATAATTTTTACGCTTATTATTTGAACCCGGAAGTATCCTTGCATACTCCGCCGCACCCGAACAATTGTCCGCGCACAAAGCCTGTTCAAGCTTTTTCCCGCCTATAACCACGCTGTTACCCGACTTCGACCTTCTGTACTCACAGTCCCCGGCGGTTGTCAGCAGATTGATCTGACAGTAATTTTCTATATAACTGCTCACAGTGTCAAAATCATTTAATGAAATATTCTCCTGTCTTGCCTTATTGTCCGCGAAAAAGCTTTCCGCCTGAAGCATATTTTCATTACCGATCCGCTTTTGGGTCATAACACATTTCACACAGGTTTTGTCAACCGGCTTTGAAAAAACCGCTTTCTTGAGAAGCAGCAGCTCGGACGACTTAAGCAAAAGCTCCGCAATCAGATTCTGCGCGCTGTCATTTATGTTTTCCGCCATGTTTTCTGCTCTTGACATCCTTTCCCGGGTCTATGCTTTTGGGCACATATTTCGGATTTTTCTCACCGCAGTATACGCATTTTTCGCGGCTTACCGGAATAATCTGCCCGCATCCGGTACATTTTGTAAAATCCGAGTCCTTATACTCCCGCGTAACCGTTTCGGGCTTGTTTTCATTGTTTTCTCCGTCATTGCCTTTTTTATGCTTATCCGTCTTGCGGAATGAAATTTTGGATTCCTTACCCGCAAAAAGCCTTTTAAGATTTTCTCTGTGCATAAATATCACAAGAATCGCCGTAAGCACCGCGAAAGCGGGTATAAATCCCCCTTTGTCCTCACGGGCTTGTAAAAACGCAGTCGAAATCAACGGATAGAGCGCAACGCCCATCACCGACGCAAGAGAAACATACTTTGTAAATATTACAATGATTGCGAAAATAAACAACAGTATGACAAAAGTTATCGGACTGAGCAGCAGGACCACCATAGCCGTACAGGCAACTCCCTTGCCGCCTTTGAATTTATAAAATACCGGAAAAGAATGTCCGAATATCACAAAAAATCCGGCAATCGCGCCTCCGTACTGCAATGTAAGCATAAGCATTCCGAAGATAACCGCTACCGCTGCCTTAAGCAGGTCGCATATCAGTGTGACCACGGCCATTTTTTTGCCGTAAGTACGCAAAACATTGGTAGTACCCGCGTTTCCGCTGCCGTATGATCTTATATCCTCATGATAAATAAGCTTTGAAAGTATAATCGCGGGATTAATGCTTCCCAAGAGATACGGAATGACAATACAGAGCACGGCGCTCACCACCATTAGCACCATTCTCAGATTTGTACTCGCTCCTATCTGCTCACAAAACCACGCGTATATATTCCAGCTAATCCTGACAACCGTATCTTCCCCGCCGTTCTGGACGGTTTCAGCCAATTGTAAAAACATCAAAAAATCCCCATCTTCCCGCCATCGGCAATATCCGCCCGAGGCATAAAAATATATAAAAACTTACGGAAACTACAACATCGGACAAAACGTCAAAAACAACATACTGTCAAACTACATACTCCGGTTTGAAATACTCCGAGAAAATGAAATATTGTTGCGTTTATTTATTTTTACCGCGGTCAAGAAGTTTTTCAAGTCTTCTTTTAGCCTCCGCCTTTCTTTTGTCGCGTTCCTCCGGCATGGGTGAAATGTCTTCCAGAGTACCCATACTCTCACGTGCGGAAAAGACATCTCCCTCACGCAGATCAAGGTCATGAAAAATATCCTTACTTACCGAAAGAACAGTCTCGTCGTCACATACCAATACCGCAAAGTCTCCCTCAAATCTGTCTATTGAATATACCTTTTTCATAGCAATACCTCTCCCCGCCTGAACTTTGATTTGTCGCGACTTTCACGCCGATATTCCTTCAAAAAATAAAATTCCGAAAAACCTCAGAAAAGCTCTGTCAGCTCCTTGGGACTGTGCGTAAAATTCAGAATACTTCCGTCGGGTTTTACTCCTATCATATCCTCGATCCGGCAACCGTACCTGCCCTCTATATAAATGCCCGGCTCTACCGTAACCACGTTTCCGCGCTCAAGTCTTATATTTTCCGGCACTCTTCTCGCGAAAGAGGGAGATTCATGAATGTACATTCCCACCCCGTGACCGAGACTGTGACCGAAGCATCCTCGGTAACCGGCATTGTCAATAATATTCCTCGCCACAAGGTCCGCGTCTCTACAAGAAATGCCCTCCCTTATAAAGTCAAGCGCGGCAAGCTGTGCGTCAAGCACCGTCTGATACAGTCTCTTCATCTCGGCATCAGCTTTTCCCAGAACAACCGTTCTGGTCATGTCCGAGCAGTACCCGTCAACCTTAGCGCCGAAATCCATAGTGAAAAATCCCTTTTCCAATTTGACATTTCTCGGCACTCCGTGCGGTCTTGACGAAGCGGTCCCGCTCACGGCAATGGTTTCAAAGGCAGTGCCCTCCGAACCGTGTTTTCTCATATAGAATTCAAGCTCCAAAGCGGCGTCAATCTCGGTCATATCCGGCGTCAGGACCTCAAGTATATGCTTATACGCCGCGTCGGTTATACTCTGAGCCTTAATTATAGCCTCAAATTCGCTCTCATCCTTATATAAACGCAGCTCATCCGCCATTTCCGAGGCGCCGGGTATAAGCTGTCTGTCTCCAAACACCTTTTTGAATCTTTCAAAGTCCGAATATGAAAGAGTTTTATCCTCGAACGCTACCGAGCGCGCTTCGTTTTCGTCGAGCAACGAGGCAAGGCAAACAGACATGGAAGTCTCCGGCATTATCACTTCAAATTCATCCTTCGGGACGCATTCCTTCGCCGCCTCGATATAACGGAAATCCGCGAGCAGATACGCTTTTCGTGCGGTTATCAGCACATACCCGTCCGTATAGTCAAGTCCGGAAAGATATCTGATATTAACATTTGAAGAAATGAGCGCCGCGTCCGCTCCGAATAATTTCATTTTTTCCCTGAAACGAGTCAATCTGCCCATAAAAAATCCTTTCCTGACGCTATTCTGCTTCATATACTAATGGATACTTTGATTATTATATAAACTATATCAATCCTCGCTGACTCATATAACAATTTTTCATTGCCAACGCGTCCTGCGGCATTGTTCCGTCAGACTCGCAGATAATTCTCGGAGTGAGATTTTCCCTGACAATCGCCTCGATCAGCGGTTCATAATCCGGTCCGTATACCGAATCGGCAAAAGTAAGATGTCGTTTTTCTCCCGCGCTTGTGTATTCAATCTTTGAAAAATGACAATGAAGGTTCTTGGCGACCTCATCTCCGCAGTTCACCGCCACCTTATCAAAAATTTTTCTGTAATCGTCGGCGCAGGTAAAAAGCCCTCCCTTTTCCCTTGCGTTCATATGTCCGAAATCAATGACCGGGACATAATGCCTGTCCACCTTGCACTGTTCAATGACCTCATCAAGAGTCCCGAGCTGATTTACCTTTCCCATAGTCTCGATTCCGAGCTTAATATCGGTATCCCCTATTTCTTCAATGACTCTGCCGAGCGTATCGCATGACAGCTTCATAGCCTCATCACGCGATATCTTAGCGGCGCTGCCGCTGTGAATAACAATAGTATCCGCCCCTAAAAGTTGCGCCGCCCACAGAGATTTTTTAATGTATTCGATACTTTTAAGTCTTTTTTCTTCCTCTATCCCCGAAAGAGAAATAAAATAAGGAGTGTGCAAAGACATCAGAATGCCGTATTTCTTCGCTTCCTCTCCGATTTTTGTCAGCGTCTTCTCCCCGGCGGTAATTCCGTTTCCCGCCTCGTACTCATAAGCGTCAAGACCGTACTCCGACAGCCAACGCGGCGCGTCAACCGTAGCTTTTCCGCCTTCCGCGTAAAACAGATCCCCGTTGCCTCCGGGACCGAATTTAGCGCAATCCATATAATAAACTCTCTTTCTATCTATCTTTTTTATACTCACGGTTAATCCAGAATGAACAGATCTGCCTGCATTCCTCGCCATGTATTTTTACATATTTTTTTATATGTTTTACCTCCATGGCGCGTTTGGTTCTGAAAAAAGCATTGCTTTTATCTTTTATCGGAGGTACAATAATAGTCACGAGTCCGAGCCGTTTTCCCGCCGCCGCGTCTGTAAGCAGCTGATCTCCCAGAATTGCCGTGTTTTTTTCATTGCTGCCCATGCGCGACATGGCAAGTCTCAGAGTTTTCGGAAACGGCTTTCCGCTTTTCGCATAAGCGTCAAGCTTCAGCTTTTCATTGAATTTTTCAACTCTGTCATGACTGTTGTTTGAAATAAGCGAGGCTTTTATTCCGTGAGTTTTCAGACTTTCAAACCATTCTATGTTGTTTTTATCCGGCAGAATCTGCTCATACGGAGCAAGCGTGTTGTCTATATCTATCAGCAAAGCGTCTATTCCTATACTCTTCAAAAAATCCGGAGTCACGTCGCCGTAACATCCGAATATATAATCCGGCAGCAAAAGATTACGCATCCAATATCCTCGTAAAATAAAGTTTTCATATTATTATACTACTTTATC
>CASEEB010000041.1 GCA_949286815.1 uncultured Eubacteriales bacterium
ATCAGAAAATAAACCGTAAATTTTATAAAGAACGTATTTTGAGTTTTCATATTTATCCTTTTGTAAATTTTAAGTGATATATTTTATTCCTGAAATTTTAGGTTTATGCGGGATTAAAAAATACAACCGAAAATAATATCACTTTAGTGCAAAAAATCAATTGACTTTTTCGGCAAAAATTGATATAATAAACTAATAGTTAGTTTGTATCGGAGGTTAAAATATGGCTTACAGAGATAAATTTGTCAAAGAAGGGCTTACGTTTGACGATGTGCTGCTCATTCCCGCCAAAAGTGATATTCTTCCCGCGGATATTGATCTGACAACCCGGCTTACAAATAAGATTAAGCTGAATATTCCTCTCATGAGTGCCGCTATGGACACGGTGACCGAGTCGGAGCTCGCCATAGCGATAGCGCGTGAGGGCGGAGCGGGAACCATACATAAGAATATGTCTATCGAGAAGCAGGCGGATCATGTTGACAGGGTAAAGAGAAGTGAGAACGGGGTTATAACGAATCCTATTTTTCTCGGCAAGGACAATCTTGTGAGCGAAGCCGAAGCACTTATGCACAAGTTCAAGATTTCGGGTGTTCCGATTTGCGATGAGACCGGAAAGCTTATCGGAATTATTACCAACCGTGATATGAAATTTTTACTCAGCCATGATATGCCTATTGAAGAAGTGATGACAAAGGAAAATCTCGTAACGGCTCCGGAGGGGACAACCCTTGAGCAGGCTAAAGAGATATTGTGCAGACATAAAATAGAAAAGCTGCCTATTGTCAATGAAAAGAACGAACTGAGAGGGCTTATCACGATAAAGGATATCGAAAAAGTCCTCAAGTATCCCAATTCGGCGAAAGACGAAAAGGGAAGACTTATCTGCGGCGCCGCGATAGGCGCGACAAGTGACGTATTGGACCGTGCGGGAGCGCTGCTTGACGCGGGAGCGGATTATCTGGTGCTTGATTCGGCGCACGGACACTCCGAAAACATACTGAAAAGCGTTGCTAAAGTTAAGGAAAAGTACCCCGACTGTCAGCTTATCGCCGGCAATGTCGCTACGGGAGAGGCTACCGAGGATTTGATTCGCGCCGGTGCGGACGCGGTCAAGGTCGGAATAGGTCCGGGGTCCATTTGCACTACGCGCATAGTCGCGGGTATCGGCGTGCCTCAGATTACGGCGATTTGCGATGCCGCTGAGGTCGCTGACAAGTATAATATTCCGATTATAGCGGACGGAGGAATCAAATACAGCGGCGATATCACAAAAGCTATCGCGGCGGGCGCTTCGGTCATTATGATAGGTTCACTCTTTGCGGGATGTAAGGAAAGTCCCGGAGAAGAGGAACTTTATCAGGGAAGAAGCTTTAAAGTGTACCGCGGCATGGGCTCTATATCCGCTATGGAGAAAGGCTCCAAGGACAGATATTTCCAGGAAAACAACAAAAAGCTTGTGCCTGAGGGCGTTGAGGGACGTGTTCCGTATAAGGGCATGCTTGCGGATACCGTTTATCAGCTGATGGGCGGCTTGCGTTCCGGAATGGGATATTGCGGCGCTCATAATGTCGATGTGCTCCGTATAAACGGAAAGTTTGTTAAGATTACCGGCGCGGGCCTGCGCGAGTCTCATCCTCACGATATCAATATAACAAAAGAGGCTCCCAACTATTCCACTCAGGGTTGAGCGCGGGATTTTTACCGCCGGTATGCGGTCGTATTTGATTGCACTGATAAAAACAACTGTTTGACAAAAATATAGCTTTTAAAAAGCGCGGATGTAAAAACTTACATTTGCGCTTTTTTGACTGTTTTTATATTATCGGAAATTTATAAGGGGAGCAATTTATATCGCGCTCTATGATAGAATAGTGCAAACTCTGCGCTGCGTAGAGTATATTTGCTAAAATTACAAAAAAAACATAAGATTGTAATTTTATAAGTAGGTAGACAAAATCCAAAAAATATGGTATAATGTATACAGCGTATAGAAATCAGTAAAATGTCATTTGCCGGCTGTATTTGCATACAGCTTACGCTGTGCGCCGCGGTTTTGCGGACGCAAAACTGTCCGGATTTTTGTATGCGGTGTATTGAAATCAGTAAAATGTCATTTACTCGCTTACCGCGGTTTTGTAAACCGCGTGAGGCAATGCTTCTGTTTTCCCCGCAAAATAATTGAACGTGAAGGAGGATTTGAGAGAATGGACGCGAAGAAAACCGGAAAACTGATAAGTGTATTGAGAAAAGAAAAAGGCATGACCCAGGGAGAACTTGCCCATGAGCTTTTTGTAAGCGATAAAACGGTAAGTAAGTGGGAGTCGGGCGGTGGTTATCCCGAAATCGCGACATTGCTCCAGCTCTCGGAAATTCTGCGTGTGTCGGTGGATTTTCTTTTGAATTGCAATGAGATCAATGAGAACAATATCGCTATCGCGCATGAGATGTATGAGCTCAAAGGGTATACCTCAGGCGACCACATATCTGACGAAAAGGCGCTTACCGAATCCTTCGTTCAGACCGGAAAAATAGAAGAACGTCTCTATGTGGAATACGATGTCAAAAAGGGACTGCGCGATATTAACGGAAACGGAGTCAGAGCCGGGCTTACGGACATATCCAAAGTTGTCGGTAAAAAGGATGTCAACGGCGAAAAAAAGCCCTGCGAAGGAGAGCTTTACTACAGAGGCTACAGTATTCAGGACCTTGTCAACGGTCATGACCACAGCAATAATTTCGGGTTTGAAGAGGTCACATATCTTCTGCTTACGGGAAAGTTGCCGAACAGCCGGGAGTTAGAGGACTTTTGCGATATACTTTCGCAGAAAAGAGTTCTGCCGCTCAATTTTATCAAAGATGTCATCATGAAAGCACCGAGCGCTGATATAATGACCTCGATGTCAAAAAGCATACTTGCGCTTGCAAGCTATGACAGCAAGGCAAACGATACATCTCTTGAAAATGTCATGAGGCAATCGCTCAAGCTGATAGCCGTTATGCCGGTTCTGGCGGTCAGCGCATATCAGTCTTATGAGTATTACAGAAATAACAAAAGCCTTACGCTTCATCATCCGCGCCCGGATTATTCAACCGCCGAAAATATTCTGCATATGCTGCGCCCCGACAAAAGGTTTACACAGACCGAGGCGCGTGTGCTCGACGCGGTTTTGATGCTCCACGCGGAACACGGCGGCGGAAATAACAGTACGTTTACGACGCATGTGGTTACAAGCTCAGGCGCGGATACCTACGCCGCGATTACGGCGGCTATGTGTTCGCTTAAAGGACCCAAACACGGCGGAGCGAATCTGCGTGTAGTCGAAATGTTCAAGGATATCAAAAAGAATGTTTCGGACACTCAGAACAAAAACGAGCTTGAAGCTTACATAAATAAAATACTGAACAAAGAAGCGTTTGACAGAAGCGGACTTGTATACGGCATCGGTCACGCTGTATATTCGCTGTCCGACCCGAGAGCCGAAATAATGAGGGAATACGCAAGACAGCTGTCGACAGAGAAGGGGCTTGACAGCGAGTTTGAACTTTACAGCAATGTGGAAGAAATCGCTGTAAGGTGCATTATGGAAAAAAGAAGGATATATAAGGGCGTCAGCGTCAATGTGGACTTTTACAGCGGGCTGGCTTACAGTATGCTTGGCATACCTGAAGAAATTTATACTCCGCTTTTTGCCATTGCGAGAATTTCGGGCTGGAGCGCGCACAGACTTGAGGAACTTCTCAACGCGGGCAAAATAATCAGACCCGAATATAAGAGCGTTATGGTTGAAAAGGAATATAAGTCCATAGACCTGAGATGATTAGAAATAAAAAAACGGCTGACTCAAATTTAAGTTGAGTCAGTCGCCTTTTTATAATATAGCGCATATGTCCCGCCTCTTTGGCGGTTTTCATGCACGACATTCAGCGTCGGTTGAATCTCCCACTGAAACACGGCGTTGCAAGCGTTTGTTTGCTCATTACTTGTTCCGCTTTTAGTATCTTTAGACCGCTTTAGTCGGTCACGTAAGGAAGCAGAGCTACCTGACGAGCGCGCTTGATAGCGGTGTTGAGCTCACGCTGGTGCAGAGCACAGGTTCCGGAAATTCTTCTGGGAAGGATTTTGCCGCGCTCGCTGATAAATTTTTTCAGCTTGGCGGAATCCTTGTAATCTATATAAGATACTTTATCTGCGCAAAAGATGCAGACCTTTTTTCTCTTGCGGACAACAGGACGCGCCGCACGAGTATTTTCAGTCTTATCCATCGTATTATCCTCCTTTGTTATGTTAAAATCTTCGTGACGACAGACTCAGAACGGGAGATCGTCGTCTGTTTTTATTTCCTCAAATTTAGGAGCCGAGCCTGACGGAGAGGAAAATGAGGGTGTCGGAGTAGAACCGAAAGAGTCCGATGCCGCGGGGGAATCGGATCTGCTGTCAACAAACATTACCTCATCCGCGACAATGTCGGTTCTGTAATGCTTTTGTCCTTCCTGATCCACCCAGTTTCTGTTTTGTATAGATCCGGTAATGCAGATTGATGAGCCCTTTCTGAAATAACGGGAAACAAACTCCGCGGTTGCTCTCCACGCCGTTACGTTGAAGAAATCGGATTCGTTTTGCTGCGCCGAATCCTTTGAGTACCTGCGGTTAACCGCAATGGTAAACGACACGACCGCTATCCCGCTTTGTGTTTGCTTCAGCTCAGGGTCGGCGGTAAGCCTGCCGCCGAGTATTACTTTATTTAAATTAAAGTTTGCCATGCTTTACCCTCCGAGATCCGACCGAAATCATTCGGGATCGGACGCGGGCGCGACGTCTTCTGCCTTGGCTTCGTCTGCGTTTTCGACTTCACCGGTCTCTGCGGCAACAGAGTTTTCTGCGTTTTCCGCTTCCGCTTCGGCATTTTCCTCTGCCTCTGCTTCTTTGAGCGCCTCTGCTATTTTAGCTGCGCTCTTAGCGACGGGCTCAAAGTCGAGCTTGATTGTAAGAGAGCGCATGATAGTCTCGTCGATGTTGAAAAGACGTTCCAGCTCAGAGATAAAAGAAGGAGCAGCCTTGAAAGTCACAACGGTATACGCGCCTTCCGGCTTGTCATTGATAGGATAAGCGAGACGTTTTTTGCCCCACTCGGAAACCTCAATGACCTCAGCGGCGTTAGCGCTTATCAATGCCGTAAACTTGTCAATCGTTGCCTTGGCGGCCTCTTCACCCGCGCTT
>CASEEB010000042.1 GCA_949286815.1 uncultured Eubacteriales bacterium
GGAGGAACGCCGACAATTCTTGACGAATCGCAATTATGTATACTTTTGGACGCGGTTGCCAAGAATACTGATGTACAGAGTCTTGAAGAGTATACTCTTGAGTGCGGCAGACCGGACACGATTAACGCGGAGAAGCTGAAAATCGCCAAGGAGCACGGCGTAAACAGAATAAGCGTAAATCCTCAGATACTCAACGACGATGTGCTCAGGAAGATAGGCAGGGCTCATAATTCCGAGGAATTTCTGAGGGCGTACGATATCGCCAGAAATTCAGGTATACCTATTATTAACACAGACGTCATTGCCGGTCTTCCCGGAGATAAATTCCAGACCTTTTCTGCGTCCTTTGACAAAGTATTGTCTTTGCGCCCGGAAAATATCACGGTACATACCTTCAGCGTAAAAAATGCCTGCGACGCTTTGAGAAACGACAGCAACATATATTCGCCGAGAGGCGGAGATGTGGGCAAAAGCGTGGATTATTCCCAGATAAAGGCGCAGCATGAGGGATATTTTCCATACTATATGTACAGACAGAAAAATACCGTGGGAAATTATGAAAATGTCGGGCTCTGTCTTGAGGGTTGCGAAGGGCTTTACAATATTTATATGATGGAAGAAGTGCATTCAATTTTTGCCGCGGGAGCGGGAGCGGTGTCCAAGTTTGTCGATTACGCGCCTTCAAACGGCAAAAAGCGTGTGATTGAAAGAGTTTTTAATTATAAATATCCGTATGAATATCTTGCCGCGGATAAAAGCGAGGAGAATCTTCGCGCGGCGGAAAAATTTTATGACGAACACATGTGAAATCTTTATTCGGCGGCAGGACATATTCGGTATGGTTTTTGCCGCCGTATACATTGTATATACTTTATATTTAAATCAATTAAATTTAAAATATCTTTTTTCCGGAGGTTTTATTTGCTTTTTAAAAGCTCAGAAAAAAATAACGGCGGTAAAAAATACAAAAACGGCTTCGGAAGCATAGACGGCGATTTTGTTAAATTATGTGACAGCCAATTTGACGCGACGCTTGAGCGCGCGGCGGAATCTGTCTGCAAAAACAACAATATAAAAATAATCGGACTTACCGGTCCTACCTGTTCGGGCAAGACCACGGCGGCAAAAAAGCTTATTTCGATACTTAACGGCGGCGGCGCGCAGGTACATGTTATTTCTCTCGACAATTTTTATAAAAATCAGCCTTACCGCGAAAGACTTGACATGAGAGATGCCACGGGTGTAGATTTTGATTCCCCCGATACTTTGGATATTGATGAACTTGAAAAGTTTATGAGTGATGTGTTTACGACAAAAATCGCAAAGCTTCCGAAGTTTGACTTCAGGTACGGTATTCGGTCCGGGTATACAGAGGTAAACGCCGGGGAGAACGATGTTTTTATATTCGAGGGCATTCAGGTGCTTTATCCGAAAGTTGCCGGACTGCTTGATTTACACGGCGGCAGAATAATGTACATTTGCGCCGAAAGCGGGATTGAGGCTTGCGGGAAAAAATTTGAACCCGATGAAGTAAGGCTTTTGCGTCGGATTGTACGCGACAGGCTTTTCCGGGCAACCGGAGCCGAATTTACCTTTTCATTGTGGGAGAGCGTCCGGAAAAATGAAAATGAAAATATTTTTCCGTATGCAGATAAGGCGGACGTATTTGTGGATACCACTTTGGCTTATGAACTGAATGTTTTGAAGCCGTATCTTGAAAAAACCATAAACGAGATTGAAACAGGCAGTAAATATTTTGACACGGGAATGGAAATTCTTGAAAAAATCAACGACATAAAGCCTGTTGACAGGAGCGTTATAGGCAAGGACTCGCTGTACAATGAATTTGTATAAAAATCTGTTTTTCGATAGTAAGGGGCAAGAGTTTTAATGAAGATTCTGATAAAAGACATATGTCTTACGGAAGATTGCGGATTCGGTAAAAAGTCGGTCAATATACTTACCGACGGTAAAATAATATCATATATAGGGGAATCTGTTCCGGATGTGAGGGCGGACAGGGTTATCGACGGTAAGGGAAATCTTGTGTTGCCGGCGTTTTACAACGCGCACTGTCACAGTTCGATGACATTGTTCAGAGGATACGGCGATGATCTGCCGCTTGACAGGTGGCTCAACGAAAGAATTTTTCCGGCTGAGGACAGGTTGGACGAGAAAAGCGTATATATCGGTTCTATGGTGGCAATCGCGGAAATGATCCGAAACGGTATAGTCTCCTTTTCGGATATGTATATGTTTATGGATTCGGTCGCGTGCGCCGTGAGAGACTGCAAAGTAAAGGCAAACCTTGCCCGTTCGATAGTGTCTTTTGACACCGATATAGATATGAAAAACGACTTTCGCATGAAAGAGGCCGCGGATTTCGCGAAGAAATGGCACGGTGAATGTGACGGTAAAATAAAAGTGGACATGTCTCTCCATGCCGAATATACCAATGTGGCGAAATGCTGTGAATATGTCGCGAATTATGCCGCCAAAAACGGATACCTGATGCAGGTGCACGCGTCTGAAACAAAAAAAGAACATGATGAATGTATTGCCAGACACGGAGTGACTCCTATAAGATTTTTTTCGGATACAGGAGTTTTTGACGTGCCCGCTACCGCGGCGCACTGTGTGTGGGCTGATGATGAGGACATAGAAATACTCGCGCGCAAGGGCGTGACGGTTGCCCACAATCCGGTAAGCAATCTCAAGCTTGCCAGCGGAGTTATGCCGTATGTCAAAATGAAAAAAGCGGGGGTCAATATCGCTTTGGGCACAGACGGCGCCGCGTCAAACAACCGGCTCGACATTTTGAGAGAGATGCAGTTTGCCGCTTTGATACATAAGGGAACACAGCTTGACGCGGCGGCGACAAATGCCTCCGACATGATATATATGGCGACACGTGCCGGAGCGCTTTCGCAGGGCAGGAGTGACTGCGGGAAAATAGAGACGGGATATGCCGCGGACCTTTTGATGATAGATTTGCACAGTGTCAATAATATTCCGAATTACGGCTATGAGTCCGCGGTGTGTTACAGCGCCGGGACAAGCGATATAGTGCTTACCATGTGCGACGGATGCATACTTTATGAAAATGGTGCGTATACTTCAATTGATACCGAACGCCTTGAATTTGAAATGAAACAGGTGCTCGAAAACTATTTCGGTTAAATTGGGGGATATGCTTTGGATGCCAAAAAAGGGTTGTTAAGAAGTAAAAATTTCATGTCGGGAGTTTTTGTACTTACTCTTTCGACTGTAATAGTAAAAATTATAGGAGTATTGTATAAAATCCCTATGCTGAGACTGATTGGCAGTGAGGGAATGGGATACTTTAATTCGGCATATGAAATTTACACTCTTTTTTGCGTTATATCCACGGCGGGGCTACCGGTCGCGATGTCCGTGATGATTTCCTCGTCGCAGGCACAGGGTAAAAACCGGACGGCAAAAATATTTTCAGTCGGGATAACGTTGTTTTTGTCGTTGGGCATTGTCTGCTTTGCGATTATCGCCGGGCTTGCCAAGCCGTTTTCCGCGTTTCTTAAGAGCGACAATGCGTATCTCAGCATACTTTTTATATCTCCTACCGTCCTGTTTGTATGTATTAGCAGCGCTTACCGCGGTTACTTCCAGGGAAAAGGTCAGATGTTTCCGACGGCGATATCTCAGGTTATCGAGGCTTTGGGAAAGCTCGTGCTGGGAATAATTTTCGCGGTAGTTGCCTTAAAGCGGGGATATGGAACCGAGACGGTCGCCGCCTTTGCCATTCTCGGTCTTACGCTGGGAATGGCGGTTTCGATGCTGTATCTGGTGTTTTGGAAACTTTTAAATGACCGGAAAAAAAGCGAGTTTGCAGAGAGTGACGATACAAAGAAGTCGGCGGTGTTCAAGGAACTTATGGTCACGGCGATACCGGTCACGCTTGCCTCCGCGATTATCAGCATTACAAAGCTGATTGACATGACAATGATTTTAAGACGTTTGCAGGCTGTGGGGTATGACAGCGTTGCCGCCAATGAGATTTACGGA
>CASEEB010000043.1 GCA_949286815.1 uncultured Eubacteriales bacterium
TATTTGCCGTGATATCCGCCGCTCACGTCCACGCACGGTCGCGTCGGATCGAGCATCTTTGTCGTTTGATAAACGCTCTCCACAAACCGTATATCCCGCTCTTTGCCGCCGTCGTCGAGATTATTCCACGCCTCGTTTAAAGGACACCAAGTAACGATACTCGGATGATTGAAATACTGTTCGACCGTTTCCGTCCATTCGCCGATAACTGTGCCGAGCGCCTCTAAATCTTCATACCTTACGCCCCAACTCGCATATTCACCCCACACCATTACTCCCGACCTGTCGCACTCGTATAAGAATCTTTGGTCGAAAACTTTTTGATGCAGACGAATTCCGTTAAATCCGAGATCGCGGACAAACGAAATATCCCTCTGAAACTCTCCCACACTTGGCGCGGTATATACCCCGTCCGTATAATACCCTTGATCGAGTACAAGCCGCTGAAAAATGCTTTTTCCGTTTAGAAGAAACTTGCGCTTTTCGAATTTTACTTCACGCAGTCCGAAATAACTCTTTACTTCATCGTCACCGAACTTTATTTTCACATCATACAACCGACCGTTTCCTATTTCCCACAGATGCTTTTCGGCAAGTTTTATTTCGTAGTCGTGTCGATAATACCCGTCTCCCGTTGCCTTACCCACCTGCCTGCCTTCGTAATACACGGTAATCTCGGTAGCGGCCTTCCCCTCGGAGATGATCTCTGTTCGTACTGAACCGTCTGCTATGTTCGGATAAAACTTGATTTGCTTAATATACTCTTTCGGTGTACGCTCCAACCAAACCGTTTGCCAAATACCCGTCACGCGCGTATAAAAACAACCAAACGAATCGCGCTTACGGCTTTGCTTGCCGCTTGGCACATTCTCGGTTATATCATCGTGGATAACGACGGTTATGCGGTTTTTCCCAACTGTTACAAATGGCGTAATCTCTACTTCAAATGCCGTGTAGCCGCCTTTGTGTTCACCCGCTTTTTCTCCGTTTACGTACACTTCGGTTTTATAGTCCACCGCCCCGAAATGCAATACAAACCGCCCTTCCAAATCGCTTTGCTTGACTTCTATCTCGCGGGAATACATACAATCTGTTATAAAATCGGTATTATGTATGCCCGATAATTTCGATTCCATGCAAAACGGTACTTCTATCTTTGATGATAGCGAAGCATTCATTTTTTCACTGCTTTTGCCAATTTCAAATTCCCATTCTCCATTCAAACACGTATAAGTGTCTCTTTCAAACTGAGGATTCGGATGTTCCGCTCGATACATTATATAATACCTCTTAAATATTGTTCTATGTTGGCGTAGCCAACATAGAAGGGACCGGTCCCTTCTATGCACATTTTTAAACTCAAATTATAGCAAAATATTTAATTTGTTTATTCTATTATACCCCCCCCCAGACACATTTGTCAATACCCTCAGCACTTCCGATTTGTGACAGAATGAAAACGAGTTTTTTCCGAATTATGGAAAATACTCAAATAAATGGTTGACTCCTCCTGCCTTTTTATGGTATTCTATAAATAAGATCGATTAAAAACCGGAGCGAAAATCACACATGAGCGATATCTTAAATCCCCAAAAAAATTTCACCTTAAGCATCGAAAACGAACACGACCACGAACTGATTTCAAAAATTTGTTATGCTCTATCCTCAAAAGAACGATTAATGATCATGAAAGAACTTCTGAACAGTTCACAAAACCTGTCAATTTTGTCAAAAACATTAAATATCCCCGTTTCCACCATGTCTCGCCATCTTGACACTTTAATAGAAGCAGGACTTATTCATCAGGCATTTCAACCGGGACCGAAAGGGCATACCAAATACTACGCTCAGGAAATATTAGGATTTTCAATATCACTTGAAAAGTCAAAAGAAGATACCTGCAGCAAACCTGAATATGTTGTTGAAATGCCTCTTGGAATGTTCTCCCACTGCCATATCAAAGCACCCTGCGGAATATTGGGAGCAAAAGAAAAAATTGGCGGATTTGATAATCCCAATTGCTTTTTTTTGCCTGACAGAATGAAAGCCGAGTGCATTTGGTTTGACGGAGGTTTTATCTCTTATAACTTTCCAACCGATTTCCCTCACAACCGTATTTTGTCCGAAATTACGTTTTCCTTTGAACTCTGTTCCGAAACCCAATATTATAACAATAAGTGGCCCTCTGACATTACTGTTTGTATCAATAATAAGGAAGTTGCTACTTTTACCTCTCCGGGGGATTTCGGCGGTAGACGCGGAAAATACACTCC
>CASEEB010000044.1 GCA_949286815.1 uncultured Eubacteriales bacterium
AGCTTTTTTTGTCTTCAATATTGAGAGATATGTATTCGGTTGCCGAATTGGCAAAATGGGACATTGTTCTGAAATAGCCGTATGAGTTTTCACCGTGAGCGATATAGTCAAGCGGGCATGTCGCAAGCTCTTTTCCGTCGCCTGAATACAGATACAGTTTATCTTCGATTTTAACCGTCGCGATAAGCTCTTCATTGGCGAAAATTTCGATCTTTTCGCTTTCCCCGCTTTCCACAGCCTTAAAGACAATGCCGTCTTTAGCATTGAAGGGCAGGGAATCTGTTAATGTTACCTGAAATCCTTCCTTTTCTTCCTCGTTTTCCCTTGATTTTTCTATATAATGAAAAGTGACGATGTTGTCGCGGAATGCGAACCATATGCCTCCGTCGATGAATAAATTATCTGCGGATATACACCTTATGCCCACAAGGAAAGCATTCAAATTGCCGTCTTTTTCGTTTTCACTCACGGTGAACTTTGCTTCAACTGTATAATCGGGAGAAGTTATTTCGGTTGAAAATCCCACCGACTTCCAATCGGAATTGTCGGTTGACAATCCATATTCTCCGGACGTATAATCGCTTTGCTGAACAAACGTAAGATCTCCGTCGGTCTTAAGACTTGATACGGAAGCGTTCCTGAAATCGTATACAGAATTTATGCTGTTGTCCTCGCCTTCAAGAAGGGAAGAGAGGTCGGGGAGATTTCCGTCAGGAAAGGTGACGATATCTATAACCTCGTTTGTCTGACTTTCATTTTCATCTTGCTCTGACGTGCTTTCGTCCGAGGCAATACCTGTTTGAATTTCATCCGTGTTATTGCGTGATATACAGGAGCTTAAAGTGCCGGCAAGCATTGACAAAAGCAGCAAAAAGATCACCGATAATTTAGGCACGCTTTTGATCATAATCATATATCCTTTCTTGATTTCAGAATTGTTTCCAAAATTATATCATAAAAAAATACAAAATGCAATATGTAAAAATAATTTTTCTCGGGGTCAAAAAAAAGGTATACCGAAGCTGAATACTTCGATATACCGATTTATTAAGATAATGCACCTGCGGTATGAAATTTACCCGGAGACTTGTAAGTTTTCAGTCAAGCTCTTTTTTGCCCGTATACAGTTCATAGTAACGTCCTTTTTGCTCGAGAAGCTGTTCGTGCGTTCCGCGTTCTATAATTTCACCGGCTTCGAGCACCATAATCGCGTTTGCGTTGCGGACGGTTGAAAGTCTGTGAGCTATCACAAAAGTGGTTCTGTTCTGCATAAGTCTGTCCATGCCGTGCTCAATATGTCTTTCGGTTCTTGTGTCTACCGAGCTTGTGGCTTCGTCAAGCACAAGAATAGGCGCTTTGGAAAGCGCTGCGCGCGCGATGTTCAACAGCTGTCTTTGACCCTGAGAAAGGTTTGCGCCGTCGCCTTCAAGCATGGTCTTATACCCGTCGGACAGTCGCATAATAAAGCTGTGAGCGCTTGCGGTCTTGGCAGCGGCGATTACTTCCTCGTCCGTAGCGTCAAGTCTGCCGTAACGTATATTTTCCATTACCGTTCCGGTAAACAGGTGGGTGTCCTGAAGTACCATGGCGATATTTTTGCGCAGATATTCGCGATTGTAATTTTTGATATCAACGCCGTCTATGGTTATGGAGCCCGATTCAATATCATAAAATCTGTTCAGCAGGTTTGTAATTGTGGTCTTGCCGGCGCCGGTTGAACCTACGAAAGCTATCTTCTGACCGGGATGGGCGTAAAGCGAGATGTTTTTGAGAATTGTCTTGTCGGGATTATAGCCGAATGTCACATTTTCGAATACGACCTCTCCTTTGATCTTTTCAGGAGCTATGGAGTCCGGTTTGTCTTCGGTCTCAGGGCTTTCATTCATTACGTTGAAAACTCTTTCGGCGCCCGCCAGAGCGGAGAATATAGTAGACATCTGCTGTGAAACATTGTTTATAGGCATACTGAACTGACGTGAGTATCCCGCGAAAACGGTCAGGGCTCCGGGGTCAAGATTTCCGGTGCACATAAGTATGCCGCCCACTCCTATAGTCACGCCGTAGCTTATCTGGCTCGTGTTTCCTACGACCGGACCCATTATGCCACCGTAAAACTGAGCGTAAAACTGTTTGTTTCTGAGGTCGTCGTTAAGGGTGTCGAATTCTTCTATACACTCGTCTTCATGATTGAATACTTTTATAACCTTCTGACCGGCAACCGTTTCCTCAATATACCCGTTTACGGCTCCGAGCGCTGCCTGCTGACCGCTGTAATATTTCATGGAAGCTTTCGCAATCAGAGAACTTAGCATAATAAATACCGGGATGAAGACTACGGTCACGAGCGTAAGCTGCCAGCTTGTCGTTATCATGAACACAAATGTTCCTATTATCTGTATGACGCCGGACACTATAGAGGTAAGAGAATTGTTCATCATGACGTCTATGTTGTCCACGTCGTTTGTAAATCTTGACATTAGCTCACCTGTCGGGTGAGTGTCAAAATATCTGATAGGAAGCTTTTGTAACTTGGAAAAAAGATCGTTTCTGATTTTTTCAACCGTATTCTGAGATGCGGAAAGCATTATTTTGGCCTGCAGATATGTTGTGATTACACCGATAAGGTAAATGCAGGCAAGCAGTATAAGCGCTGCCGCTATATATGCGAGCACATCGGCGCCGGTTCCGTTTCCGGCGATTTTTTCAAAAAGCGGGGAAGCGATTTCCCTGAAATTTTCGATTGCGTTGTCAAGAAAGTCGTATATAACTCCGGAACCGGAATCATAGCTTACATCAAGCGGAGAATAATTTTCCGCGAGTTTGTTAATGACAGGTCTTGTGACATATCCTCCGATAAGAGAAGTCGCGGTGCTTATAAGCATACATAAAAATACTACCAAAAGCAGAAATTTGTATTTTCCGATGTATCTGAAAAGTCCTTTTGTCGTGGCTTTGATATCCTTGGGCTTTGAACCGTGACCGCCCCTGCCGCCGTGACCTCTTCCTCCGGGACCCCCTCTGCCGGGACCTCCCATGCGCATACCCTGATTTGAGGAGGCGGAGCTGTTATATTGCTTCTGAAGCTGTTCAAGCGATCTTGCCATATTTATGCCTCCTTTTTATCCATTTGCGAATTGTATATTTCCTGATATTCCACGTTGTTTTCGAGCAGTTGCTCATGAGTTCCGATTCCCGTGATTTTTCCGTCGTTCATTACTATTATTTCATCGGCGTCCATTACCGATGTGATTCTTTGCGCGATGATTATTTTGGTGGAGTCGGAAAGCTCATTTCTGAATGTTTTGCGAATCTGGGCTTCAGTTGCGGTATCGACTGCAGATGTGGAATCGTCGAGAATCAGTATTTTCGGGTTTTTCAGCAACGCTCTCGCTATGCAAAGTCTTTGCTTCTGTCCTCCGGAGACGTTTACGCCGCCCTGTCCGAGTTCGGTCTGATAACCGTCCGTAAAGTTCCTGACAAATTTGTCCGCCTGAGCGTTTTCGGCGGCGGCATATATCTCTTCCTCCGAGGCGTCTTTGTCACCCCAACGGAGGTTTTCTTCTATGGTTCCCGAGAAAAGAACGTTCTTTTGCAGCACCATGCCGACGCCTTCGCGCAGATGATAAAGCGAGTATTCTTTGACATTTATGTCATCTATAAGAATTTCTCCCTCGTCCGCGTCATAAAGTCTGGGTATCATTGAGACAAGAGTGGTTTTGCCGCACCCTGTAGAGCCGATAATGCCTACCGTCATACCGGGGCTTATTGTAAGATTGATATTGTCAAGCACCGGGTTTTCGCTGTTTTTGTAATACCTGAACGTGACATTTCTGAATTCTATTTTGCCTTGGGTTATCTTTCTGTCTTGGTCTATGTTGTCTTTGTTCTTGATATCTATGTTTTCGTCGAGTACCTCGGCGATACGTCTTCCGGACGCCATGGCACGGGATGAGAACATAAGCATCATTGTGGTCATTATAAGCGACATGAGTATCTGAGTGACATATGTAATGAATGCCGAGAGGTCACCGGGCTGAAATGCGTTAGTTGTTCCGAAGTCGGATATTATCAGCTTGCTTCCGAACCAGATTACGGCTATTGTGGCGCCGTACATGAACAGCGTCATAACCGGCTGCATAAATATCATCACGTTCATGGCAGCCATGCCGGATTTTTTCAGTTCTCGGTTGGCTTTTCCGAATTTTTCGTCTTCAAAATCTTCTCTGACAAAGGATTTGACGACACGCGCGTTCGTAAGATTTTCCTGCACGGTCGAGTTCACGGTGTCTATCTTTTTCTGCATTATGCCGAATCGGGGAAAACCTGTCCTCATGATAAGCAGAATAACGACAAGCATCACAGGTATGACTACGGCGAAAACCACGGACAGGGAAGGACTCATCATTACCGCCATTATTATGGCGCCGATAAGCATTCCGGGAGCGCGCAGCATCATTCGCAGCATTATATTG